>JAKCBU010000009.1 GCA_021839095.1 Pseudomonadota bacterium
TTGCGCGCCGTGGAAATCAACGCCGAGGTGGTGCTCAAGGGAACCAAGGTGGACGGTGTCTATACGGATGACCCGGTTACGCATCCCGAGGCCATGCGCTATCGGGAACTCTCCTACAATCAGGTGCTGGAGCAGGGTCTACAGGTGATGGACGCAACGGCCATCACGCTCTGCCGGGACAATGACATGCCCATCATCGTTTTTTCCATGAACAAATCCGGCGCCCTGATGCGGGTGATGTTGGGCGAAGAAGAGGGCACTTCGGTGCGCAGAGAGATCGCATGAGTATTCAAGAGATTAAAAAAGATTCCGAAACCCGGATGAAGAAAAGTATTGAGTCCCTCAAGGGTGAGCTCACCCGGCTGCGGACGGGTCGGGCGAGCGCGGGGCTGCTCGACCACGTGCAATTGGACTACTATGGCGCGCCGACCCCGCTGGCGCAGGTGGCCTCGGTTTCGGTGGCGGACGCGCGCTCCCTCCTGGTGACTCCTTGGGAGAAAAATCTAATCCCGAAAATCGATAAGGCTATTCGCGACGCCGATCTGGGGCTCAATCCGGTGGCGGGCTCGGATAATGTGCGCGTGCCTTTGCCCCCTCTGTCGGAAGAGCGGCGCAAGGAAATGGTCAAGGTGGTGCGCCAGGAAGGAGAGGGCGCGCGCGTGGCTATTCGTAACATTCGGCGCGATAGCCTTTCTCAGGTGAAAGAGCTCCGCAAGCAGAAGACGATTTCCGAAGATGAAGAGCGGCGCGCCGAGGAGGAATTCCAGAAGTTGACCGACCGTTTCATTGATGAAGTGGATGCGGTGGTGGAGGCCAAGGAAGCTGACCTCATGGAGGTCTGATCCCATGTCTTCTGGGCATGAAAACCGGCCTGCCATACCGCGCCATATTGCCGTCATCATGGATGGCAATGGTCGCTGGGCCTACCGCCAGCATCTCCCGCGAGTGGCGGGTCATCGCCGCGGGGCCGAAGTGGTGCGGGAAATGGTGCAATCCTGTGTGGACTTGGGTATCCCCTTCCTGACACTGTTTGCTTTCAGCACGGAAAACTGGCGCCGCCCGGCCCTGGAAGTGCGGTTGCTGATGAATCTCTTTCGTCTCTTGTTGCGGCGGGAAGTGCGTAAACTGCAGGAAAACGGCGTCCGCTTATGCATCATCGGTGATCGCGGTGCGCTGGACCGTGACATTCGTCAGCTCATCGAAGAGGCGGAAACCCTGACCCGTGCCAATAATCGTCTCCAACTCAATCTGGCGGTGAATTACGGCGGGCGCTGGGACATCACCCAGGCGGCCCGCGCGGCCATGGCGGCGGTTCAGGCGGGTGAGTTCGCGCCGGAGGATTTGTCTGAAGCGCACATTGCCCGTCATCTCGCCTTGGCGGACATTCCCGAGCCCGATCTGCTGATTCGTACGGGTGGAGAGGAAAGGATCAGTAACTTTCTGATCTGGCAACTGGCTTACACGGAGTTTTATTTTACCGACACATTATGGCCGGATGTGGATCGGGCGGTTTTGGAACACGCCCTGCATTCCTTCGCGCATCGGCAGCGGCGCTTTGGGCGAACCGGTGATCAGGTGCTGGAGGCCGATTGCTCCGTCAGCGACTGATTACCGCCACGCTGCTGTTTCTGCTGGTTCTTGGTTTGATTTTCTGGGCCTCCTTCTGGATTTTTCTGGTTTTTCTCCTGTTGCTGGCTCTGCTGGCGGGACGGGAGTGGGGCCAGCTCAGCCTGATGGCCCGACCCGGCTGGCTGGCGGTGGCGCTGGCCGTGCTGGTGCCCGTTGCCGCCCTTTCCGGTCTGGTATCGTGGCCAACTCTCGCCGCGGGCAGCGTAATCTGGTGGCTATCGCTGATGATATTGCTGGCCACTCTGTCACCGACGCCTTTGCGCGAGGCCTCCGCCTGGCAGCACGTGGTGAGCGCGCTGTGCGTTTTCCCCACGCTGCTGCCCGCCCTGCTGTTGAGCCTGCATCTGCAGCAGCGCGCGCCATGGCTCCTGCTTTGGGTGATTCTGGTGGTCAGTGCTGGTGATGTGGGGGCGATGACTTTTGGAAAGATCTGGGGGCGCCGCCGCCTGGTCCCGCGCATCAGCCCTGGAAAGACCTGGGAAGGCCTGCTGGGTGGCTTGCTTGCCAGCGCCATTATGGGCACACTGGGCGGGTGGGTATGGATGGGCGCAACGGTCTCCATACTTTGTCTCGGTGCCGTTCTGGGATTGATCACCGGGGCTTTTGCGGTCTCAGGGGATCTTTCCGAGAGTTTTCTGAAGCGCCGCGCGGATTGCAAGGAGAGTGGCCAGTTGCTGCCGGGACATGGTGGTTTGCTGGATCGCTTGGACAGCATGAGTGCCGGCATCCCGGTCTTTGTGGCCGGGCTCTATTATCTGGGTTGGTGGAAATGACACGAGGGATTTGCATACTCGGGGCGACGGGCTCCATCGGCAGGAGCACCTTGGATGTGGTGGCACTGCATCCGGATCGTTTCCGGATCGTTGCTCTGACGGGAAATCATCGCGTCGCGGAAATGCAGGAGATTTGTCGTCTCCATCATCCCCAACTGGTAGTCATGGCGGCTCCGGAGGCCGCGCAGCGATTGCGGATGGCCCTGCGCGATGAGGGTCTGAAAGACATCCAGGTGGAGAGTGGCCCGGAGGCCCTGGCGGAAGCCGCGCGTATGCCTGGAGTGGACGAAGTCATGGCCGCTATTGTCGGAGCGGCCGGTCTGTTGCCGACCCTGGCTGCGGTGGAGTCGGGCAAAAGGGTCTACTTGGCCAACAAGGAATGCCTGGTCATGGCCGGGAACCTGTTCATGGAGCGGGTGCATCAGCGTCAGATAACACTACTCCCCATAGACAGTGAACATAACGCGGTGTTTCAGTGCCTTGCGGAAGGCAAGGGGGTGCGCCGTATTATGCTGACCGCCTCCGGCGGACCCTTCCGCACCTGGCCGGTGGAGCGCCTGGCGGCGGTCACGCCCGACCAGGCTTGTGCTCATCCCAATTGGGTCATGGGACGCAAGATTTCCGTGGATTCAGCGACCATGATGAACAAAGGTCTGGAAGTCATCGAGGCGCATTGGCTCTTCGATCTGCCGGCCGCGCAGATCGATGTGCTCATTCATCCGCAAAGCATCATCCACTCCATGGTGGAGTATGTGGATGGCTCCGTGCTGGCGCAATTGGGCAACCCCGACATGCGTACCCCCATTGCCCATGCATTGGCCTATCCGGGACGGATGGAGAGCGGTGTCTCTTCGCTGGATTTGGCGCGGGGTCCGGATCTCCGATTCGAGGAACCGGATTTGCAGCGTTTTCCGTGTCTGGCGTTGGCTTTCAATGCCTTGCGTGCCGGTGGCGCCGCGGCGACCGTGCTGAATGCGGCGAATGAGGTCGCGGTGCAGGCCTTCCTGGACGGAGCCCTGCCCTTCTCCCGGATTGCGGCGGTTGTGGAGGAGACGCTCACGGATTTACAGCCGGCTGCCCCGGATCATCTGGACGGCGTGCTGGAAATCGACCGCTTGGCCCGGGCAAACGCGGTTCGCCACCTGTCCGGACAGGAGTCGAGCAGGCGGCGGTCTTCCTGAGGGCGAATGCAGACGCTTGAGACCATAGGGGCCTTCATTCTGGCCATAGGCATTCTCGTACTGGTGCACGAATCGGGACATTTCGCCGTCGCCAAGTCCATGGGTGTCAAGGTACTTAAATTCAGCATTGGTTTTGGTCCAGCCCTGATCAGCCGCCGCTGGGGGCGCGATCAGACGGAGTACGTTATCGCGGCGCTGCCCCTGGGTGGCTACGTCAAAATGCTGGGCGAACAGGGCGATGAACCCATCTCCGCGGACGACAGCAAACGGGCCTTTGACGCGCTGGCGCCGGGTAAGCGTTTCCTTATCGCGCTGGCGGGGCCGGTGGCGAACCTCTTGCTGGCCGTTTTCGCCTACGCCGGGGTGGCCTGGCTGGGCATTCCCGGATTGGCGCCCATCGTTGGCTTGGTGCAGGATCATTCGCTGGCGGCCAAGGCGCAACTGCAACCGGGTGAACGGATCACGAGGCTGAATGGGCGGCCGGTGTACACCTGGGAGGATATGCGTCTGGGACTGCTGTCGGCGGCCATCGCGCGCACGCCGGTGACGTTGCAGACCACGCGCAGTGACGGTGTGCGGGCGAATCGCGTGTTGCCCTTGCAAACGCTTCCTGCGGACAGCGTGGGGCCGGGCTTCATCCGTAAATGGGTCGGTATGGAGCCCTATCTGCCGGCCGTCATCGGTGCGGTGGAACCCCATAGTCCCGCACAGCGGGCCGGATTGCAGCCCGGAGACCGCATTGTTGCGGTGAATGGTCAACGCATTTTCAGTTGGCAGAACCTGGCACGACAGGTGGTGTCGCATCCGGATACAGTCATCCACCTGCGCTACGTGACCGCGCAGGGGGTGACCAACGCCGTCAGTCTGACCCCGCAATTGTTTTTGGATAAAAGCGGAAAATCGGTAGGACGTATCGGCGTCGTCATGGCGCCGCTGCCCAAAAGTCTGGTGGTGCTGCGTGAACGCGGGCCACTGGAAGGGCTGATCTACGGTGCGCGAACCACTTGGCGGATGTCGTTCATGACGGTGGAAATGATCGTACGGATGGTGCAAGGCTTCGTCTCCCCGGACAACCTCAGCGGAGTGATCACCATAGCGCAATTCGCCGGTCAATCGGCGCAAGCCGGTTTGGCGCCATTTTTATCCTTCCTCGGGCTGGTGAGCATCAGTCTCGGGGTGCTCAATCTCCTGCCTATCCCCATTCTGGACGGCGGGCATCTGGTGTTTTACGCCATAGAGATGGTACGTGGCAAGCCACTCTCCGCGGTGGTGGTGCAAAAAGCGCAGCAGATCGGTATAGTGCTGCTTCTGATGCTCATGTCCTTCGCCTTCTACAATGATATTATGAGACTGCTGAACCCGTGAAAAAATACAGCCTCAGCTTGGCCTCCCCCGTAATTCTCGCCGCCGGTGTGGCTTGCGTCACCGCCGCCTGGGCGGTACCCGCCTGGGCATTTACGCCCTTTACGGTCAAAAATATAGAAATTCGCGGCCTGGAGCATATCGCTCCTGGCACGGTCTATAATTACCTGCCCATCCATATTGGCGATCAAGTGGATGACCAGCAGGCGCAGCAGGCCATCAAGGCGCTGTATTCCACAGGTTTCTTCAAGGATGTGACCATCGCCCGTTCCGGTGGCACCCTGCTGGTGATCGTGCAGGAACGGCCCATCATCGCCAGTATCCATTTGAAGGGCATAAAGGCCTTTTCTAAAAGTGAGGTCAATGGCACTCTCAAAGGACTCGGACTGGTGGATCGGCGAATCTTTAATCGTTCGGTGCTCGATCAGGTGGTGCGTGGCCTGCAAGAACAATACGAAGGCATGGGCTACTACAATGCCAAAATTCATGCGCGGGTCGAAAAACTCCCGCGTAACCGGGTGGCGATCCATATCGATGCGCAAGAGGGCGAGCAGGCTACTATCAAGCAGGTGACCATTGTTGGCAATCACGCCTTCAGTGAAAGTCGGTTACGCGGATTGTTCAGTGTCGGTGCGCCGAATGCCTTCTCCTTTTTCACTAAAAATGATCGTTACTCCCGGGAAAAGCTCATGCGAGGCCTCGAAAAGCTGCATAACTTCTATCTGGATCGTGGCTATCTGAATTTCGATGTGGAATCGAGCCAAGTACAGGTGTCGCCGGATCGGCGCTTTGTTTATATCACCATCAATGTGCATGAGGGTGATGTCTATCATGTCCAGTCCGTGAATTTGAGCGGTAACTTGATAGTGCCCAAACCGGAACTGGAAAAACTGGTTGAAATCAAGCCAGGGGATTTGTTCTCGCGCGCCAAGATCAACGACACCAACAGTGCCATCGCAGACAAGTTGGGTGATTTGGGTTACGCATTCGCCAACACCACGCCGGTGCCCAAGGTGAACCCAAAAACCCATGAAGTGGCCCTGGACTTTCAGGTCGATCCGGGTCGCAAGGTCTACATACGTCGTATTGAGATTACTGGCAACGACAAGAGCCGGGACTATGTGGTGCGGCGTCAATTCCGCCAGATGGAAGGCGCGCTCTATAACGGCGCGCTGATCAAACGTTCCAAGATGCGCCTGCAGCAGACAGGTTTTTACGACAAGATAAACACCAAGACGGTGCCGGTTCCCGGACATCCGGATGAGTTGGATCTCGATGTGCATGTGAGTGAGAGGCCGACGGGTAGTTTTAGTATCGGCGTGGGCTATTCCAATGCGCAAGGGGTCCTGTTCAACGGATCCGTCAGCCAGAACAACTTCATGGGGACCGGCAACGCCTTGTCGCTCTCGGCGAATGTGGGCGGCTTGGGGACGGCGTATAATCTTTCTTTCACAGACCCGTATTTTACGCCGGATGGCGTCAGTCTGGGCTTTAATCTGTATATGAACAACACCAATCTGTCCATCCTGTCCGTCGCCCCTTATCAGGAGATCGATTATGGTGGCGCCGTGACACTGGGTATTCCGGTGATGCAGTATGTGTATGACTATATGTCGCTGGGATTCAGTAATACGACGATTAATCTGTTTTCTAACTCTCCCTACATCTACCAAAATTATGTCAATACGTTTGGCCGTACCGCCACCGCGTTGACCGTGGGTAATAACCTGACGTATGACAGCCGGAATTCACCCATTTTCCCCACCAAGGGATTCTATGGAAGCTTGTCGCTCAAGGCGGCGGTCCCCCCCGCGAAGCTGCGTTGGTACAAGGCGGAGATCAAAGCCAACTACTACCATCCGATTAACTCCTGGCTGACGGCCGGTGTGGGCGGACGTTACGGATTTATTAACGGCTACGGGGGTAAACAGGTTCCATTTTTCAATAATTATTATCTGGGCGGTCCGACCACCTTGCCGGGTTATCAAACGTATTCGTTGGGACCACAGGTGGGCGGCTATCCGGTGGGTGGTACCCGTGAACTGCTGTTCAATGCCAGTCTGTATTTCCCGCTACCGGGTCTTGCAAGCGATAGCAATTTCCGGATGTCATTGTTTTTGGCCAGCGGGTGGGTTTATGGTGTGGAGGCAAATACCAGTGGCTCGGTCTACAACTACAGCAATAACTACTTCCCAGGTTTGGGCCAAATGCGAACGACGGCCGGTGTCGGTTTTCTGTGGATCAGCCCGATGGGTCCCTTGCGCCTGTCGCTCGCTGTGCCGCTCGACAAACGGCCGGGTGATTTGACTCAGCCCCTGCAGTTCACCGTCGGCAACAATTTTTGACGGGGTGGTGTTAAGGAATGGGCTGGTCATTGCGGACAGGGGTTATCCTGCTGATATTGCTGGCTTCGGGAACGGCATGGGCCGCCCCCTTGAAGATTGGTTTTGTGGATCTCGATCGCGCGCTGCGCGAATTGCCGGAGGCGCGGGCGGGCGCGATTAACCTTAACAAGCAGGTGGCGGCGAAACAAAGAGAAATCGAGGCCAAGCGGCAACAGATCGGTGATGCGCAAAAAGCCTTGGAGAAAGATTTTCCCCATCTCACCAATGCGCAACGGCAGGAACGGGAGGCGCGATTGCAGAGCATGATTCTCAATTTGCAACAGTTCCAACGGCAGGCTCAGGACAGCCTGAGTTATCAGCGCAACCAGATTCTTAAAAGGATTCAGGATCAACTGGTCAAGGTGGTGAGCCGGATTGGGCGCGCCGGACACTATACTGTCATTTTGAATGATAAATCGGTGCTTTACGTGAGTGGAGCCATTGATCTCACTTCGCAGGTGGTCGCTGCGATGGCGAATAAACCGATGCCTGGCAAGGCCGGTGGTGGTAAGTAGCGTGACCGGTAAAGAATACTTGCTGGGAGAGCTTGCGGTGGTGGCCGGTGCGGAGTTGCGTGGTGATCCCGCGTATCGAATCCGTGCGCTGGCCCCCCTGGAGACGGCGGGGAGCGGGGATCTGACATTTTATCAGGATGCCCGCCTGCGTGGCCGATTGATGGCGAATCAGGCCGGAGCGGTGATTCTCACTCCCGCCGCGGCGCAAACGTTTCCTGGACAGTGTTTGTTGACGGCCAACCCCTATGCGGCATTCGCGCGAGTCATGCAATATCTGTATCCACCGCTGGTGCCCCGGCCTGGGCTGCACCACACGGCACAACTGGCGCGGGACGCGCAGATAGATCCCAGCGCGCGCGTGGATGCCTACGTGCAAGTAGGGGCCGGGGCGGTGATCGCGGCGGAGGTCTGGTTGGAGGCGGGCACCTTTATTGGCGCGGCGGTGGAAGTGGGACGCGGGTCACACCTCTATCCTGGGGTCAAGGTCTATGCGGGTTGCAAACTGGGCGCGCACTGCATCCTCCATGCCGGTGCGGTGATCGGTGCCGATGGTTTCGGTTTTGCCGAGGCGGATGGCCAGTTTCTGAAAATACCGCAGGTGGGTCGTGTGCGCATTGGGGATAACGTGGAGATCGGTGCCAATACGTGTATCGACCGTGGTGTCCTGGACGATACGTGTATCGAGGATGGCGTGAAAATGGATAATCTGGTGCAGATCGGGCACAACGTCCGGATCGGTGCGCATTCGGTGATCGCCGGGCAGACCGGTATTGCGGGGAGTACGCGCATAGGCCGTCATTGCCGCATCGGTGGTCAGGTGGGGATCACCGGACATATCGAAATCGCCGATGGGTGTGTAATCGCCGGGCAGAGTGCAATCACGCACTCGTTGCGTCGCGCGGGTATTTATTCGGGGGTCATTCCGGCCCAAGAGGTGAGTCGTTGGCGGCGCATCGCGGCGCGTTTCGATGGATTGGATCTGTTATTTCGGCGCGTGCGGCGTTTGGAGCGCGGCGCGGGCGAGAATTTATCCACAAACGGAGAGTCGTCTGATCGTGAATGAGCTGAATATTCAGGATATTCTTAAACGTTTGCCGCATCGTTATCCATTGCTGCTAGTGGATAGGGTGGTGGAAATAGAGGTGGGGAAACGTCTGCGAGCGTTGAAGAATGTGACCATGAATGAACCACATTTCGAGGGGCACTTCCCGAATTTCCCCGTCATGCCAGGTGTGCTCATCATCGAAGCCCTTGCGCAGGCCGCCGCTCTTCTCGCCTTTGTTTCAGAAGATAAATATGGTGAGAACGCGACGGTCTACTTCGCGGGTATCGATAAGGCGCGTTTTCGTAGACCGGTGACTCCCGGCGATCAACTGGAACTGGTGGCCAATGTGAGTCGGCGGCGTGCCGGCATGTGGCAAATGGAAACGGCGGCGCTGGTGGATGGTGTGGAGGTCGCTTCCGCGTTGTTGATGGCGACACTGCGCGAGTATGCTCAATGACGGCGCGGATTCATCCCCAGGCCGTGATCGATGCCTCGGCGCGGATTGGGGACGGCTGCGTGATCGGGCCTTTCGCGGTGATTGGCGCAGGAGTGGAAATCGGCGATCATTCCCGCATCGGGGCCCATGCCGTGATCGAGGGTCCCACCCGTTTGGGTGTCCACAATCATGTCTTTCAGTTTGCTTCCATCGGCACCGCTCCGCAGGACCTCGGTTATCGGGGGGAACCCACGGAGCTCCATGTGGGGTCGCATAATACCATCCGGGAATTCGTGACCATCAACCGGGGTACCGTAAAAGGGGGGGGCATCACGCGGATCGGCAACCATAATCTCCTGATGGCTTATTGTCATGTGGCACATGACTGCTGTATCGGTGATCAGGTGGTAATGGCCAATGCGGCAACATTGGCAGGGCACGTGAGTGTGGAGGATCACGCCATTCTCGGTGGATTGTCGGCGGTGCATCAGTACGCACGGGTGGGCGCACACGCTATTCTGGGAGGTGGCACGATGGCGCCCCTGGACATTCCTCCCTACATGATGGCGGCCGGGAATCATGCCAGTCTGCACGGGATCAATGTGCGCGGCTTGGCGCGGCGCGGTATTTCGCGGGAAACCATCGTGCAGATTAAACGTGCTTATCGCCTGTTGTTTCGCTCCGGACAACGTCTGGAAGATGCCATGGATGAAGTGCGGAGACGCGGTTTGAGCGCTCCGGAGATCGCTTATCTGTTGGAGTTCATTCGCAGCAGCAAGCGGGGAATCACCCGGCCATGAAAAGTCTGCGCAGCGGTGTTATCGGTGTGGGTCATCTGGGCCGTTTCCACGCCCAAAAGTACGCGGTGCTTTCGCAACTGGCGGGGGTTTTCGACCAGCATGCCGAGCGGGCCGCGGAGGTGGCTGCGGAGTTGGGCTGCCGCGCTTTTCCCAGTGTCCATGCCCTGTTGGCCGAAGTGGATGTGGTGTCCGTTGTGACCCCCACCTCCACGCATTTTGCGGTGGCGGAAGCCGCGCTCCAGGCGGGGGTGCATTGTCTGGTGGAGAAGCCCTTCACGCTGGATACGGAGGAGGCGGACCGCTTGATGGCGATGGCCCTGCAGCGCCAATTGGTGCTGGCTGTCGGACATATCGAGCGGGTGCATCCGGCGGTTCGGTATTTGCTCCAGGCGGGCTTTGGCGCGCCCCGTTACCTGGAAGCGGAACGATTGGCGCCTTTCAAGCCCCGTTCGCTGGATATCGATGTCATCATGGATCTGATGATCCACGATCTGGATCTGGCCCTGCTCCTGACGGGCGCGGAACCGGCGGAGGTCCGTGCCGTCGGCGTCGCAGCCGTGACGGACAAGGCGGATATGGCCCATGCCTGGATGACGTTGAGTGATGGCACGGTGGCGAATCTGGCGGCCTCGCGGGTAGTCCGGGAGCCGGCGCGGCGCATGCGTATCTTCTGGCAGGACCGTTACGCTTCCGTGGATTTTTCCAATAACACCCTGCACATCTATCATCGCGGAGCAGGGGCGGTGCCGGGGATTCCCGGGGTGCGGGATGAAACCGTGGACTTACCCAAGCGGGATGCCCTGGCGGCGGAAATCGAGGATTTCTTGAGCGCGGTTCTGTCTCGCCACCCCGTGTTTTGCGACGGCGCGGCGGGTCGGCGGGTATTGGCGGCTGCCCTCCAGGTGCGGGCCGCGGTCGACGCTTTTTTGCAGCACTAGCCGCGTGGCGATGCGCGCGTGATTCTTTGTCTGGACGGTGATGCATGACTCAACATACAGCAATCCCCATGGTCGATTTGCGGGCGCACTTCGCGCCGCTGCGAGAAGAGATTCTGGCGGGGATGGGAAAAATTCTGGATCAGGCCGGTTTCATTCTGGGGGATCAGGGCCGTGCCCTGGAAGCGGAGGTGGCGGATCTCTCGGGTGTGGCCTATGGGGTGGGTTGCGCGTCCGGCACGGATGCCCTGATGCTGGCGTTGCGCGCTCTGGACATCGGCCCTGGCGATGAGGTGATCGTGCCGACTTTCACGTTCATCGCTACTGCGGAAGCCGTGCTTCATGTGGGGGCCACACCGGTTTTCGTGGATGTGGATGCACGTTTCTACACCATGGAGGTGACCGCTATCGAGGCGGCCATCACCTCCAGGACCAAGGCGATTATTCCGGTGCATCTCTACGGCTTGCCTGCGGATATGCCGGCCATCATGGCGCTGGCGCACCAACATGGATTACGGGTCGTGGAGGATTGCGCCCAGGCCATTGGTGCCGAGATCGGCGGGCAGCGGGTAGGTGGTTTTGGCGATCTCGGCTGCTTTTCCTTCTTTCCCAGCAAAAATCTCGGAGGTGCGGGGGACGGTGGAATGGTGGTCACCGCAGACGCGACGTTGGCGCACAAGCTGCGCGGATTGCGCAACCATGGTTCCTGGCAGACGTATCACCATGATGTGCTGGGTTATAACAGCCGTCTGGATGAGGTGCAGGCCATGATTCTGCGAACCGAGTTCCCGCACCTCGCGACATATAACGCGGGGCGGCGGCAAGCGGCGGCCTGGTATGCGCAGCACCTGGGCGACTTGGATCTGCAACTGCCTGAATCGCCGCCGGGTTATCATCATGTCTTTCACCAGTTCACCCTGCGCTTGCACGCACGGGACGTCGTGAAGGCCGCCCTCCATGCGGAGGGCATCGCCAGCGCCATTTACTATCCGATTCCGGGTCACCGGCAAAAAATGTTTGCACCCCAATCCCCAGCCTGTTGCCCGGTGGCGGAGGGCTTGGCGGAGCGCGTGCTCTCGCTGCCCATGTTTCCGGAACTGCGTGAGGAGCAGATTGCCCGGATCGCTGCCGTGATCCGTCGTACCCTGCACGGTTAAGGTCTTGGGCAAGGCCTTCATCCTCGCGGTAGAGCGTTCCGGCGAGAATCTGGGGCTGGAAATCCTGGCGAATGCCGTGCAAGCGGGGTTGAATGTGGACTGGTCCGGGGTGGTCGGGCCGCGCCTGCGGAAGGCGGGTGTGAAAAGTATTGCCGATGGTGAAGTGCTGGCCGTGATCGGTCTGGTGGAAGTGTTACGGCACTATGGCCGTTTGCGCCGCCTTTACGCGCGGATTTTGCGCCATCTGCGGACGGAGCGACCGGACTGCGTGGTGCTGATCGACCATCCGGCTTTCAACCTGCGGGTGGCGAAGGCCGCGAAACGGCTGGGTATCCGGGTGCTTTACGTGGTGGGCCCGCAGATTTGGGCTTGGCGCCCGCAGCGTATTCATCGGATCAAGCAAGTGGTGGATCACATGCTGGTCCTGTTCCCCTTCGAAGTGCCCCTCTATGAGCGGGCGGGGGTGCCGGTGCATGTACTGGCGCATCCCCTGCTGGCAGAGACCGCGGTGGCACCGGATCGCGGTACCGCAAGATCGACGCTGGGTATGGCCGGCGATACCGGTCCGGTGCTTGCCCTGTTGCCGGGTAGCCGATACGGCGAGTTGGAGAGACTGGCCCCGCGTTACGCCGAGACGGCACGTCTGCTTCGCCAGCGGATGCCTGACCTGCGCATATTGGTCGCTCTGGCCCGGGAAGAACTGCGCCCTCTCTGGGAGCGGGCCTGGGCGCAGGGCGCGGGTCCCGGCGATGCGTGGATCGTGCCGATGCAAACGCAGACGGTGCTGGCGGCGGCGGATGTGGTGCTGGTGGCGTCGGGAACGGCGACATTGGAGACGGCCCTTATGGGCCGTCCGGCGGTGGTCGTCTATGTTTTGAACGCGCTCACCTTTGCCTTTGCCCGGCGATTGGTCAAGACACCGTGCGTGGCCATGCCGAATATCCTGCTGAAGGATCTCGTGTATCCCGAGTTTCTGCAGGATGCTTTTGTGCCGGCTCAGGTGGCGGATGCCCTGGCAATGCTTTTTGGTCCGGCGGGCCTCGTGCAGGTGGCGAAACTGCAGAAACTGCGCGATTTGCTGGAAGGAAGCCCTCCGGAGCAGTTGCGGCAAGTGCTTTGCGAGATGCTGGCATGAAGCCGGTGATCGTATGAAAAAGGTACCGGAGCTGGCACACTGGGGTCCCCAGTGTGCCGGAGTGGATGAGGCGGGGCGGGGACCGTTGGCGGGGCCGGTGGTGGCTGCTGCCGTCATCCTGCGCGCGCCCCTGCAGGGTCTGGATGATTCCAAGAAAATGACGGCGATGGCACGGACGCATTGGGCCGCCCGTATTCGTGCGGAGGCGTTGGCCTGGTCGGT
>JAKCBU010000010.1 GCA_021839095.1 Pseudomonadota bacterium
GCCGCTATTTTCGGTGAACCTCAACAGGTGCCTATCGACGAACGTCATCCCAAAGCGCCCATCAATCCTTACGGACGCAGCAAGTGGATGGTGGAGCAGGTGCTGGCCGACTATGATCGGGCCTATGGCATAAAGTCGGTGAGTCTGCGTTACTTTAACGCCGCTGGCGCCGACCCGGCGGGGGAGCTGGGGGAGCGGCACGATCCCGAAACGCATCTGATCCCCTTGGTTTTGCAGGCGGCGTCTGGACGCCGGCCCCAGATCAGGGTCTTTGGCCGGGATTATGACACCCCCGATGGCACCTGTATCCGCGATTATGTCCATGTGACGGATCTGGCCGAAGCCCACTGGCTCGCCCTGGCGCACTTGATGGCCGGGTGTGGGAGCGCGGCCTTTAATCTGGGGAATGGCAATGGTTTTTCGGTGCAAGAAGTGATCGACGTGGCGCGGCGGGTGACGGGCAAGCCGATACCCGTGCTGGACGAGGCGCGGCGATCCGGCGATCCGGCGCGTTTGGTGGCGGATTCCCGGCTGATCCGCGAGCAACTGGGCTGGCGGCCGGTTTGCGCGGATCTGGACAGGATCGTTGCGGATGCCTGGCGCTGGGAGCTTGCGGGAGCGCATACGCGCTTCTAGGGCGTGTGCGCCGCCCAAAGCCTGGCGCAGCCGGGCGCCCTTGTGAGCGGAAAAGAGCGCTGCTACCCTAGAAAATATCCCACCAGTTGGTTAGGTAACCCAAAGGAGTGGCCATGTCTTCCTCTCAGGCGCGCATCGGGGACGGCCTGTGACCACGCTCACCGATAAAGGACGGGCATTATGCGCATGGATACGGGCCGCGGCGGGGTAGGCTGGTCTGCGGCGACGGTGCTGGAGGCCCGCTGTGCGCCCGTAGAGCATGAAGAAGCGGTTCTGGAAGAGGCGGCCGTATCCCTGGTGATCAACGGCGCGCCCTATGCGGTGATGATGGCGACTCCTGATCACTTGGAGGATTTCTTCCGGGGATTCCTCTGGAGTGAAGGCGTCTTGCGATCCCTGGCGGAGATTGTCGCCTGGGAAGCGGTGCAGGTGGCCGAGGGCTGGGCCATATACCTGCAACTGGCCGATGCGGCCGCGGCGCGGGTGGCGCAGAAGCGTCGCCACATCATTGGCGGCAGCGCCTGCGGGCTCTGCGGCACCCCTTGTTTCAGGGGCTTGGTGCCCTTTGCGCCGATTCGGCGCGCGCTTTGGCTGGATGCCGACGTGATCCATGATCTGCTGGCGCAGATGCAGGCGCGACAGGCGCTGAACCGCCATACCGGTACTGCCCACGCGGCGATCCTGGCCCGGCCGCAGAGCGATCTGGTGCGGGAAGACATCGGCCGTCACAACGCCGTGGATAAGGCCGTCGGCGCCGCGCTGGAGCAAGGCTGGGCGCGTGACGAGGCGGTCATGCTGGGGGTATCCTCCCGTCTGACCTTTGAGATGGTCCTCAAGGCGCTGGGCTTCGGAGTCCCCATCGTGGCGGCCATCTCCGGAGTCAGCAGTCTCGCGATCCAGGTGGCCGACAGTCACGGCCTCACCCTGATCGGTTATACCCGCGACGCGCGCATGACCGTCTATGCCCACGGCGAGCGTATCCGGGGCTGTACGCCCGCCCGCCCGCGGGCTGCCGTGCCTTGTTTGAAATGACCGTTCCTCTGTCCTCACGGGAGAAATACCACCATGGATGTTCGTGCCGCCGTCGCCTATGCCGCCAACCAGCCCCTCGTCGTCGAAACCGTGCAACTGGAAGGCCCGCGTGCCGGTGAGGTGCTGGTGGAGATCAAGGCCACCGGCGTCTGCCATACCGATGCCTACACCCTCTCCGGTATGGATCCCGAGGGGCTGTTTCCGACGGTGTTGGGTCATGAAGGCGCGGGCGTGGTGGTGGAGGTCGGACCGGGCGTGCGCTCGCTCAAACCGGGCGATCACGTCATCCCGCTCTATACCCCCGAATGCCGGGAGTGCGAATACTGTCTGAGCGGCAAGACCAACCTCTGCCAGGCGATTCGCGATACCCAGGGGCGCGGCGTGATGCCCGATGGCACCAGCCGCTTCTCCAGCCGCGGCGTCCCCCTGTATCACTACATGGGCACCAGTACCTTCGCCAACTACACGGTATTGCCCGAGATTGCCCTGGCGAAAATTCGGGAAGACGCCCCCTTCGACAAGGTCTGTTACATCGGGTGCGGGGTTACCACCGGTATCGGTGCGGTGATCTATACCGCCCGGGTCCGCCCCGGCGATAAAGTCGTCGTCTTCGGCCTCGGCGGGATCGGACTCAATGTGGTGCAGGGCGCGCGCATGGCCGGCGCCGACATGATCGTCGGGGTCGACATCAACCCGGCGAAGCGGGCGCTGGCCGAGCGGTTCGGTATGACCCACTTCGTCAACCCCAGAGAAGTCGAGGATGAACTGGCACCCTATCTGGTGCGTCTGACCCGGGGCGGCGCCGACTTCAGTTTCGAGTGCATCGGCAATGTGGATCTGATGCGTCAGGCGCTGGAATGCTGCCACAAGGGCTGGGGTACCAGCATCATCATCGGCGTGGCGGGCAGCGGTCAGGAAATCCGCACCCGTCCCTTCCAGTTGGTGACCGGCCGCAATTGGCGCGGCTCCGCCTTCGGCGGCGCCAGGGGCCGCACGGATGTGCCCAAGCTGGTCGATTGGTACATGGAAGGCAAGATTCAGATCGACGAAATGATCACGCATACCCTGCCGATAGAAGAAATCAACACCGCCTTTGATCTGATGCACCAGGGCGAGTCCATCCGCACCGTGCTGACCTTTTAGGGGCAGGGGATGACAACGGCACTGGAACTATTGGAGGCGCATGCCTGCTTCGGCGGGCTGGTGCAACGCTACCAGCACTATGCCGAGAGTTGCCATGCCCCCATGCGCTTCTCGATCTTTCTCCCGCCCCCCGGGGGGGATCGACGACACCCCGTCGTTTATTTCCTGGCGGGCCTGACCTGCACCGAGGAGACCTTCATGATCAAGGCCGGTGCCCAGCGCTATGCGGCGGAACTGGGCCTGATCCTCGTCGCGCCGGACACCAGCCCGCGGCAGACCGGCATCCCCGGCGAGGATGATGACTGGGATTTTGGCAGCGGAGCGGGATTCTACGTGGATGCGACGGCCGCCCCTTGGTCGGCCCATTACCAGATGCATCGCTATGTGACCGAGGAATTGCCCGCGCTGATCCACCGGCATTTTCCCGCGAACCCGCGGCAACAGGGCATCTGCGGTCACTCGATGGGCGGGCATGGCGCTCTGGTCTGCGGCCTGCTTCACCCCGACCGGTACCGCTCCGTCTCGGCTTTCGCCCCCGTCTGCGCGCCCAGCCGCAGCCCCTGGGGGCAGAAGGCCTTTGCCGCCTATCTCGGGCCGGATCAGCGGCGCTGGCAAGGTTACGACGCGCTGGCCCTGCTCCAGGAAACGGCCGGAACGAGTTCCACCCCCATCCTGATCGATCAGGGGCGCGCAGACCCTTTTCTGGAGGGCGAATTGAAGACCCGGTGGCTCGAAGGATTAAAAGACGATCGGCTGATCCTGCGCTGGCACGAGGGTTATGATCACAGTTACTTCTTCATCGCCAGTTTCATCGGCGAGCACCTCGCCTTCCATGCCCGGCACCTGCACGCGAGATCCGCGGCTTGAGCGCCGACCTCCCGACGGCATAAGCTACGCCCTGGCCCGGTGCAGAACGAGGGAGGAGGATGAACACACCAGATGATCCGCCCCAGGTGGGCCCGCAGCCCGCATCCGGCCCGGTGTCCGGTGCGGACCGGACGCGTGATCGGGCCCTCTGGGCCGCCATGTTAGGTATGCTCCTGGATGGTTATGACCTCAGCATCATGGCCGTGGTGCTGCTTCCTCTGCACGGTGCCTGGCATTTGCACGCGACGGAAACCGGTCTGCTCATGGCCATGGCCCTGTTCGGATCTTTGTTGGGAGGGCTGGCGGGTGGAGTCCTCACCGATCGGTTTGGTCGTCGCAAGCTGCTGTTCCCCGATATCTTCTTATATATCATCGGCGCCCTGGTCAGCGCGCTCAGTCCTGATCTCGTTCTTCTGTTTCTGGGACGCTTCCTCACCGGGTTGGCCATCGGTCTGGATTACCCCCTGGTGGCCACCATTGTCGCGGAATACAGCCAGACGGCCCATCGTGGGAATCGCTTTGCCTGGGCGGGTCTGGCATGGTACGTCGGTGCGTTGCTCTCCACCGGAGTGGGCTGGTTGCTGCTTTTTTCAGGGAACGGGTCCTGGCGCTGGATGCTGGGTAGCGCGGTCATCCCCGCGCTATTATTGCTGTGGGTGCGGCGCGATCTGCCCGAATCACCGCGCTGGCTGGCCCGCCGCGGTGACACGATGGCCGCGCGTGAGGCCTTGATGCGGCTCCACCCGGAATACACATCCGCGGAGCTCACGACACAACTGACCGCCTTTCAGGGGTCTCGCCAGCCGTGGCGGAGATTCCTGCACCGCGCTTGGTTGCGGCGCCTGTTGCTGAGTCTCCTGCCATGGTTTTGTCTGGATGTGGTCGGTCTCGGTATCGGCTTGTATTTCCCCATGGTTTTGCGCGGCAACGGCCTGGTTGGCAGCGACGCGGGCGCGGCGGCGGTGAATGCGGGATTTCTGATGATTTCCGCGCTGGGGATTATTTACATCCTGCCCCGCCTCGACCGCTGGGGGCGCATTCCCCTGCAGACGGCGGGTTTTGGCATGATGTCCGCGGGACTGGCGTTGTTTGCGCTGTTTTCCTGGACCGGCTGGGTGGCCGGAGTGTATCTCTCCGCGGCGATCTATACGCTGGGGGTGGGCATCGGCCCCGGCGTGACCGTGTTTGCCCTGGCGGTGGAGATTTTCCCAACGGAGTGGCGCGCCAGCGCGGCGGGCCTCGCCACGGGACTTTCCCGCTTGGGCGCGGTCTTCTCGGCGGTATTGTTCCCCATCTTCGTGAAGCGTTGGGGGATACCTCTGGTGTTGGTGATCATGGCGATGGTCGCGCTCCTGGGAATGCTCGCCACCGTGGTGTACAGGGTGGAGTCGCGGCAGAGAAGCCTGGAGGATCTGGAAGGGGTCACGGTGCCACCGGTAAGATCGTAAGCGTCTTACTGAAAGCTCCAGGTGCGCACAATACGCAGGGGTGTCGGCGGGGATTGCCAGATCGCCGGTAAGGCAGGAAAAGGTGTGGCCGCGCGGATGACCGTTTCCACGGCATTGACCAACACCGAATTCCGCGATCCCTGCAGCATTTCCAGCGTCATGAGCTGGCCGTCCGGGGCGATGGTCACGGCAACGACGATCCGCCCCGGGGGTAGCGCGGGGTGGTTTCCATGAAAAAGGTGTTTCTCGGCGAGAGCCATGATTTGGCTTTCCCAGTCTTTCAAGTAAGCGTTGAACGCGGCGCGTGCCGCCGCCGGTGAGGCCGTTTGCGGCATGACGGGCTGGCTGGCCGGGATCGCACCCTTCGGACTGGACGGTGCGGGCACCGCCGGAGCGCTGATTCGTGGGCGGGTGGGATAGGGCGTCAACGAGATCTCCACCAGAGAATCGACAGCGGGTTTCTTCGGCAGCATTCCGGGCAGACCCCCCAGCAGGAGCAACCAGACGACACCATTGATGACGATGGAGCATAGCGCCCAGGGAAACAGCGTATCGAGATCTTCCGGGCGGAGGCGCAACACGCGCACCGCGCTGACGAGCGCGGCGCTGCCATACCAGCGTAACCGGAACCACAGGGATCCCGCTGACTCGAAAGGGGTTATCGACGACATTCGCATCACCACGGGTGCGCGCCGCGAGGCCCTCATCCCAACCAGTCAACCGCGTCGAGGGCGTAATAGGTGATTATCGCGTCGGCGCCCGCCCTTTTGATGCCCAGCAAGGATTCGAGAACGCTGCTCCGCAGGTCCAGCCAGCCGGCCCGGGCGGCGGCCTGCAGCATGCTGTATTCCCCCGATACCTGATAAGCCAGCACGGGGAGGTCACCCCGCTCCCGGATGTCACGGAGGATGTCCAGATACGGCATGGCCGGTTTCACCATGACCATATCGCCGCCTTCCTGAATATCCAGCGCCATCTCGCGAAAGGCTTCACGGCGATTGGCCGGGTCCATCTGGTAGCCTTTGCGGTCCCCGAACTGGGGGGCACTGTCCGCCGCGTCCCGGAAGGGGCCATAAAAGGCGCTGGCATACTTGACGGCATAGGAAAGGATGCTGATCTGCGGGTGTTGCGTGGCGTCCAGCGCCTCGCGGATCGCCATCACCATACCGTCGACCATGCCGGAGGGGGCCACCACATCCACACCCGCCTCGGCGTAGGAGATGGCTTGTCGCTGCAAGTTTTCCAGCGTGGCATAGTCGTCGCGATCACCACCCGCATCCAGTACGCCGCAGTGGCCATGCGCCGTGTATTCACAGAAGCAGGCATCGGCAATGATCAGCAGTTGCGGATATCGTGCGCGGATGGCGCGGATCGCCCGCTGGACCAGACCCTCCGCCGCCCAGGAGGCAGAGCCGGTGTCGTCCTTGCCGTGTGCTTCGATGACCCCGAAGAGCAGCACGCCGGGAATTTCCCGTGCCACCGCTTCCGCACAGAGCCGCAGGGCGGAGTCGATGCTGTGGCGGAAGACGCCGGGCATGGAGGAGATTTCGGCTCGAATGCCCTCGCCTTCTACGAGAAAAATGGGCAGGAGGAAATCGGCGGCGGTCAGGTGATGTTCGCGCAGCATCCGGCGTAGGGCGGGATGCCGGCGCAGACGGCGCGGTTCATGGCGGGATGGCAGGTTACGCGAATTCATGGAACAGGCTCCTGACGGTGTGCCCACGCCTCCAGCGCCGCCATCATTCCGGCGGTACTGGCTTCCGGCGCTACCCAGGGAGCGGGTAGACCAACCGCCGTAACGGCTTCCGCCGTGAGCGGGCTGATGGTGATGATGGGGGTGTTTTTCAGCCAGCGTTGCCCTAATCCTCCCACCATCTGGTAGAAATTATTGAAGATTTCCGGGCTGGTGACCGTGACGGCATCGATCTCGCCCCGCGCCCAGGCGTGCAACAGCGGTGTGGGGTTGGCGCCGGGGATGCTGCGCCGGTAGCAGAGGATTTTGTCGATGACGGCGCCGCGCCCGGTCAGCGTTTTCTCCAGGAGTTCCCGGCCCTGATCGCCCACGAAAAGCGCGATGCGCCGCCCCTGCACCATCGTCAGCTCGGTACTGTCCAGCAGACCTTCCGAACTGAATTTTGGGGGGACCAGATCCGCTCGCAGGCCAAATTCGCCCAAGGCTTTGGCCGTCTCCCGCCCCACCGCCGCGATGCGTGGCCCGGCAGGCCAGGACAAATGGCGGCTCTGCAGGCGGCTCAGCGCGAAAGCAACGGCATTGCGACTGGTAAAGATCATCCAGTCATATGTCGACAACTGGTGCAGGGCATCATCCAGGGATTGCCAGTTTTGGGGCGCCTCGATCTGTACGGCGGGAAACAGGATGGCGCGCGCGCCTTGCGCCTGCAGTTGGGTCACCAGCGCGTCGGCTTGTTCACGGGGTCGGGTAACCACGATGCCTCTGCCCTGGAGCAATGCGCTCTTCATGAGCACCGGATGTCCTGGATGATCTGTGCCGCGCCCTGCGCAACGAGGGCTTCGGCGACGATCCGCCCGAGAGCAGCGGGATCACGCCCCTCGGCCTCGGCACGCAGTATCCGGCGGCCATCGGGGGTGGCGACCAGCCCGCGCAAATGTATCCGCGTTCCGCGCTTTTCCGCTATCGCCGCCACCGGCAGCCGGCAATCTCCGCCGAGCATCCGATTCATGCTGCGCTCGGCCAGCACGCAACTTTGCGTATCGGCATCCGCCAGAGGGACCAACCGCCCGCGCATCACGGTGTCGTCACTACGGGTCTCTATACCGATGGCGCCCTGTCCCACGGCGGGCAGGGAATGATCGATATCCAGCAGGTGGGTAATCCGGTCCTGCAATCCCAGGCGTTTGAGCCCGGCCGCCGCCAGGATGACCGCGTCATACTGTCCTTCGTCCAGCTTGCGCAGGCGTGTGGCGACGTTTCCGCGCAAATCTTCCACCCGCAAATGGGGATGATGCCGCAGCAACTGCGCCCGCCGCCGCAGGCTGGAACTCCCTACCCGGGCCCCCTCCGGCAGGGCGTCGGGATGGGGGTAAGTCTTGCTGACGAAGGCGTCCCGGACATCCTCACGGGCCATGATCGCCGCGATTTCCAGGCCATCAGGCTGCTGCGCGGGCACATCCTTCATGGAATGTACCGCCATGTCCACCTGTCCCTGTAACAGGGCGTCCTCGATTTCCTTGACGAAAAGCCCCTTGCCACCCCACGTGTGCGGTGGCGCATCATCCAGCCACGTATCGCCACGGGTGGTCATGGAAACGATTTCGACGGTGATGCCGGGGTGGTGGCGCAGCAGCGCGTCACGGACATGCTCCGCCTGCCAGATGGCAAGTGGACTGGCTCGGGTGCCGATGCGAAGATGACGGGACATGATTTATAGCACCGCCCTGCTGCAGGGATGAGGAGATTACTCGCCACCATAGCAGCGCCGCTCTTTCTGTCAAGGGAGCGCGCACAGTCGGAACCCCTGTCGGCATGGCATTGATCTTGCCGTCCACTACAAGCTACAATTCCGCAAACTTTTCAGGAGTGGAAAACCATGCATCATCATAAGATTTGGATGGTCGTCGCGGCCGCCGGCGCTTTGACTCTCGCCGGCTGCGCCCACAACGTGGGCAGCGGTGCGCCCACTACCGCCGGAGCGGTGGCCCCCGCCAATTCCGCCGCCACCGCCGGTTACGCGGGTGAAGGCATCGGGGGGCAGAACCTCAATGCCAATGGCCCCATCGGGGGTGGCAACAGCGGTCTGAGCGCCGCTGAGCTGGCCGCGTTGCCGCAGCACCTGCGGGTCCATTTCGGTTTCAACAGCGAATCCATGGATGCGCGCGCCCAGCAGATCGCCACCCAGAACGCGCGGTTCATGGTTGCCCATCCCCACGTCAAGGTCCGTCTGGAGGGCAACACGGATGACCGGGGCACTCAGGAGTACAATCTGGCCCTCGGTGAACGGCGCGCGGAAACCGTCAAACAGTTCCTGGAATCCCAGGGCGTCAGCGCAGCGCGGGTCAGCACCGTCAGTTTTGGCAAAGACAACCCCCTGTGCATGAGCAACGACAGCGCGTGCTGGGCCAAGAATCGTCGGGTGGACTTCGTTTACAGCGGTGGTTACAACGGTTAAACCGCCAGGGAGCGTTCTGTTGATGAAACGTTGGCAACCGTTGCTCGTCCTTTCCTGGCTTTGCCTGAGCCCGTTTGCGCAGGCCGAGTCGCTCGGCGACAAGGTGCTCCAGTTGCAGCAACAGATGGCGATCATGCAGGGTGAATTGAGTAGCCTGATAGCGGTTCAACAGGCGAGCAAGGGCAGCCAAAGCGCGTTGGCCGACCTGCTCGGACGTACGCAGCGTCTGGAGCAAGAGGTCCGTAACCTGCGCGGCAAATTGGATACCAAAACCCATGCGCTGCAGACGCAGCAGCAGGCGCTGGCCGCAAAGCTGGCGGATCTGGCCCCTCCTGCCGCCACGGCCGTCACCGCCAGTACCGGCAGCGCGGCGCTGGCCGCCATTGGCAGCACCGCGCTTACCAGTTCCGCCGCGATCGTCGCCAGCGCCGCCAGTAATGTTTCGGCGTCCCCGATCCAGGGTTTGGGGCAGGCGGATTATCAGAAGGCTTTCGATCTGCTGCGTCAAGGCAAATACGGCTCCGCCGTCGTCAGCCTGCAGGGTTTCATCCAGCGATACCCGCAAAGCAGTTTGGTTCCCGACGCCTATTATTGGCTGGGACAGGCGCAGTATGTGCTGGGTCAAAACGATGCGGCGTTGAAGAGCCTTTATACCGTGCAGACCCGGTTTTCCCAGAGCAGCAAGGCGCCGGAGGCCATGCTGCGGATGGCGGAAATTTATCAGGCCATCGGCCAGTCCGGCAAGGCTCGATTTGTACTGAACCACATTATCCAGCGGTATCCGAGCACCCCCTCGGCGCAGAAGGCCGAGGCCCAGTTGCAGGCGTTGCCCGCGAAAAAGTGATGGAGGGACGGCTCCGCATCACGGAAATCTTCCATAGTTTGCAAGGGGAGACACGCAGTGTCGGGCGTCCGGCAACCTTTGTGCGTCTGACCGGTTGCCCCTTGCGTTGCCACTACTGCGATACCGCCTACGCTTTTCATGGCGGTGAGTGGCGGTGGATCTCCGAGATCCTGGAACAGGTCCGTGCGGGAGGAAACCAACTCGTGGTGGTAACGGGTGGCGAGCCGCTGGCGCAGGCCGAGGTGCTGCCGCTCATGCGCCAACTCTGCGATGCGGGTCATGAGGTTTTTTTGGAAACCAGCGGTGCCCTTTCGGTGACCGGGGTGGATTCCCGGGTGGTGAAGGTGCTTGATCTCAAGACCCCCGATTCCGGAGAGGCCGGACGTAATCTTTGGGAGAACCTGCCCCTGCTCAATCCGCGGGATCAGGTGAAATTCGTGCTCTGCAGCCGTGCCGATTATGACTGGGCCAAGGACGTGCTCGTACGGGAGGCGCTGGCGGAACGCTGTGAAATACTTTTTTCTCCCAGTCATGGAGTGCTCGCCTTGCGCGAACTCGCCGAATGGATACTCGCTGACCATCTGCCGGTACGTCTGCAGATTCAGTTGCACAAGCTGATCTGGGGCGACCTGCCCGGACACTGACCATGTCGACGCCAGCCATCATACTGCTTTCGGGCGGACTGGATTCCGCCACCGTGCTGGCGCTCATGCGCCGGGACGGCTTTGCGGCCCACGCCATTTCTTTTGATTACGGGCAGCGCCATAAGGAAGAACTGCACTACGCGGGACTGCTGGCGCAGGCCATGGGCGCCGCCAGCCACCGGGTGGTCCATATCGACCTGGCGGCCTTTGGTGGCTCGGCACTGACAGATCCGCAACTCAGCGTGCCTGAGACAGGTCCGGCGCCAGGGATTCCCATCACCTATGTGCCGGCGCGCAACACCGTCTTTCTGGCATTGGCGCTGGCGCTGGCGGAAGCGTTGCGTGCCAGGGATATTTTTCTGGGAGTGAACAGTCAGGATTATAGTGGCTATCCGGACTGCCGTCCCGAATTCGTGCAGGCTTTCGAGGCGCTGGCGCAGGTGGCCACGCGCCTTGGCGATGAAGGCCGCGGACCGCGTATCCATGCGCCCCTGCAATTTCTCAACAAGCGCGAGATTATTCGTCTGGGCAGCGGTTTGGGGGTTGACTACGGGATGACCCGTTCCTGCTACCAGTTGGATGCCGAGGGCCGGTCCTGTGGCCGCTGTGACAGTTGCCGCCTGCGCCGGGAGGGGTTCGCGCAGGCCGGCGTGGCGGATCCGACGCCGTATCAGGAACCCTGAACGGCGGGCGGGCTCGATATTCCGGAATCGCGCTCCGCATCGGATCTTCTCTAGCGGGACCAGGCCGGCTGGCTATCCTCTCCGGCATTGCTGTGCAGGATGGCCATGGTCTTGCCGTCCAGGCTGACTTCGGCAAGGACCTTGCGCCCGCCACGCTGGGTGCCGTAGAGGATCATTTGACCGTTGCCGGCGAAGCTCGGATGATCGCAATTGCCTTGGGCATCCAGCACGCGAATGCCGCTGCCGTCCGGCTTCATTACCGCGAGGGCATAGACGCCATCGGTGCGGTGAATGAAGGCAATGGCGTTGCCCGCGGGTGAATAGACCGGGCTGGCATTGTAGCCGCCGTCATAGCTCAGACGATGCACATTGCTGCCATTCGCGTTCATCCCATAGATCTGCGGACTACCGGCGCGATCGGAGACAAAGATGATCTGACTGCCATCCGGCGACCAGGTGGGAGAGGTGTTGATGGAGTTATCATGGGTCAATTGCTGGCGTTGTCCGGTGCGTAAATTGGCCACATAGATCTCCGTGCGGCCGTTGGAGGAGCGCGCATAGGCCAAATCCTCGCCGTTGGGCGAAAATGCCGGGGCGCTGGTGATCTCCCCGCCCGGGGCGATGGCTTGGCGCTGCCCGGTGGCGAGATCCTGCACGTAGATGATGGCGCGGGCGTTGGCGTAGGTCACGTACGCGAGACGCCGGTCATCCGGTGACCAGGCGGGGGAGAACACCGGCATGATGCCTCGCACGATGGGATGCGGATTCCAGCCATCGGATTCCGCCACCAGCAGCGCATAGTTTTCGCCCGTCTGCCGGACATAGGCGATGCGGCTGGCAAAGGGGCCGGGCTTGCCGGTAAACGCGCGATAAATGACGTCGGCGACGTGATGCGCCGTCATGTGCAGTTCGGTTGCGGAGCAGGTGAACCGCTTGGCCGCCAGCTCCTGGCCCGTGCTGACATTGTAGACGTAGACATTGACGACGTAACCCCCGTTGAGCGGGGCCACGGAACCCACGGCGAGACCGGTGGCACCGATGCCCGTCCAGTCCGCGGCCTTGACGCCGGCCGGGTCGCGGGGATCGCCGGGATAGCCCGCCGGATCGATGACCCGAAACAGACCGCTGTGACGGAGATCGTTGCGCACCACCGCGGCCACCGCGGGCTGCCCGGGCAGGCCCGGCCCAAAGGAGGGTATGGCGATGGGTAATGCCGAGGCGACATTCTTGGTGACTTCCACCGTGAGCGCCGCCCGGGCAGGGAGAATGAAGGCCCACGTTAAAAGCGATAGCAGCCAAACCAAGAGGAATTTTTTAGCCATTGCTGAGCTCCTTAGCACTGAAGAAAATATTCACCACCTTAAATTCCGAGTAAGACAGCCCAATGGGCGGCGGAAACGGCGCTGCTGCTTCAATGGCCGCAATCACCGCTGAGTCGAATGGTGCATTCCCGCTGGATTGGGTAATCACGGGTTTGCCTTCCAGTTGACCTTGTGGTGAAAGTTCGATTTTTACGCGACAACGCAGGTTTGGCGCAAAGACGGGTTGCCAATGTCTTCTGACCCGCTCCGCGATCTCACTACCGAAAACAGCGGATAATCGCTGATTTTCCGCCGCCTGCTGGGCACGCGCCGCCGCCATGTTGGCTTCGGCCTGCAGCTTGGCCCTGGCTTCCATCTGTCGCTGCAACGCCTTGGCCCGCGCGGCTTCAGCGGCTTTGGCGGCCTGTTGGGCGAGCTGTTTCTTGAGCTCGGCCGCGCGCGCGGCCGTGGCTTTTTCCGCGGCCTGCTTTTCTGCAGCGGCTTTTTCCGCGGCACGCTGTTCTGCCGCCTTCCGTGCAGCGGCCTTCTCCGCCGCCGCTTTTCGTGCCGCTTGCGCACGCGCCGCCAGTTCCTCGGCCTGCTTTTCCGCCGCCTGTTTCGCCGCGGTGATCTGCGCGGCTTTTTCCGCCGCGGCTTTTTCTTGCGCGGCTTTTTGCGCGGCAATCTGCGCGGCAATCTGCGCGGCGGTGGGCGGCGGCGGAGTGACCGGTTTGGGCTGGGGTGCCGGCACCGGTTTGGGTGCCGGTTGAGGTGCGGGCTTGGGTGCGGGTGCTGGCCGCGGTGCCGCGGATGG
>JAKCBU010000294.1 GCA_021839095.1 Pseudomonadota bacterium
GCGTGCACTCCGAGGTGGAGAGCATCCTGCCGAAGACGCCCGCTGCCGGTGACAGCGGGCTGGATGGCGTGGTCAGCCAGTCACTCAGCTAGCGTCGGCGTGGCCATGGCGACTGATCCGCGACGGACGGGCTATCTGATGCGCGCGCTCAGCCACGAGCTGGCCGCGGTGCAGCAGTACCTCGCCCAGGCGAGTCTGACCGCAATGTGGCAGCTTGGCGAGCACAGTAGCCGCTTTCGCCGTGATGCGGAAGAGGAGCTTGGGCATGCGCAGCAGTTGATCGAGCGCATGCTGGTGTTGGGTATTCCTGCCAATGGCACCCAACTGCCGCCCATCCGTCCGGGACGCACGCTGGAGGAGATGCTGCTGATTGACCGCGTGCTGGAGATCGAAGCGATCCGCCTGTACGAGGAAGCCGCCCACTACTGCGCCAGGATGCGGGATGGCGATACGCAAACGTTGTTCGCCGGTCTGCTGCAAGATGAGATCGGTCACTTGCGCGATCTGGATCGAATGCTGACCGAGATTCACCAAGGAGCGACGCCATGAACGATGCCAATGACCAGAATGTGTCTCCCCCCGCGCCCCAGGAGCGGCTGCCCACGCGGAACTGGCGCTTTGATTTCGCCAGCTACGCCGAGACGCGGCACTTTCTGGACCGGATGGCGGACCTGTCCAAACGCGAGGACTACTATCCGGATGTGAGCTTCGGCAAAACCTACGTCAACATCAGCATCGATGCCGAGGGTCTGGCTGCGCTGGCCGGGCGCAACTCCAGCTTCACCGGCGAGATGGAAGCGCTGGCTGCAGCGGACAAGGCCTAACCAATGTCCCGTCAGGGCCGTCACCAAGGGCAAGCATGGCTGACAGGGTCATTGCGGTAATCAACCAGAAGGGCGGTACCGGCAAGACCACCCTGGCGCTGAATCTGGCGGCGGGCTTGGCGCGACGCGGTTCCACCCACCTGGTGGACGTCGATCCCCAGCGCTCCCTCAGCCAGTGGGTCGGAATGGCGTCTGCCGGCGCCGGTCTGCCGCCGGTGGCACAGCCTGGCAGTGATCCCTTCGCCACTATTGCGCAACTGGCGCGCACCCATCGCTATGTGGTGGTGGACTGCCCACCCGCCGTGCAGGGTGACGTGGTCGCGGCGGTGATGCGCTCGGTTCATGTGGCGTTGATTCCGGTGTTGCCCTCGCCGATTGATCTGTGGGCGAGCGTGAACATGGCAGCGGCGGTGGGCGAGGCCCGGCGGCTTAACCCTGGGTTGTGCGCCCGTCTGGTGCTGAATCAACTGGAATCGCGTAATGCCCTGTCCCGCGCCATGCGCGAGGCCCTGGCGGAGTTCGACGTGCCGATATTGCAGGCCGGCATGCAGCGGCGTGCGGCTTACCGCAGTGCTGCGGTCGAAGGGGTAAGCGTCTACGGACTGGGCAAACGCGCCCAAACAGCCGTAGCAGATATGGAAGCGATCATTGAGGAGGTCTTATGCCTGTGAAGAAATTGGGATCCAAACTGGCGCAAGGGGTACGCCAGGTCCAAGCGCAGCAAGCCGAAGAGTCGGCACCGATAGTAGACGCGTGTGCTGCTGCGGCACCAGACGTCCAACCGAATGCCCTGAGCACGGTCCGTCCGGGCGAGAAGCCTCCGCCCTTATCGAACTCAGCGGATGAAAAACGGCCCTCTGCACCTCGCTCAAAACATCACCAGAAGCTGCACCCGCGTCGGGTTTGGCCTGATTAAACGCCTCATTTTTGGCTTCAGGAGTGAAAAATGTCACCAGAAATTGATCAATATCTCGTTCGTAATATGCCTTATTACCGCACCGTAGCCGACGAAGTCGACCTGTACGAAGCCGCCTATTCGGTACGCATGCCGATGATGCTGAAAGGACCCACAGGCTGCGGGAAGACGCGCTTTATTGAATACATGGCATGGAAACTGGGCAAACCACTAATTACCGTGGCGTGTAATGAGGACATGACGGCATCTGATCTGGTCGGCCGCTTCCTGCTCGACGCTTCCGGCACCCGCTGGCAGGACGGCCCGCTGGCCATTGCCGCGCGTTTTGGGGCCATCTGCTATCTCGACGAAGTGGTGGAAGCGCGCCAGGATACCACCGTGGTGATCCACCCGCTCACCGACGCGCGGCGCGTGCTGCCGCTGGAGAAGAAGGGCGAACTGGTGCAGGCCCATCCCGATTTCCAAATGGTGATTTCCTACAACCCGGGCTACCAGAGCTTAATGAAAGACTTGAAGCAGTCGACGAAACAGCGTTTCGGTGCACTGGACTTCAACTACCCCGACCACGCCATAGAAACCGAGATCGTCGCCCACGAAACCGGCGTCAGCGCTGAAATCGCCGGCAAGCTGGTGTCCATCGCCGAACGCGCGCGCAACCTCAAGGGACATGGTCTCGACGAGGGTGTCTCCACGCGCATGCTGATCTACGCCGGCAGTCTCATTACCAAAGGTGTGGAGCCCCTGGCGGCGTGCCGCGTGACGTTGGTGCGTCCGATCACCGACGACCCGGACATGCGCGACGCGCTCGACGCGGCGGTGAGTACATTTTTCTGATATCCGGAGCCGAACATGGCGGTCGAACTCGAAAAGTACCAGGACATATTGGCCGAACTCGGGGAGCACGCCGGCGAGGTGCTGCGCGCCTCCTGGGATGAGGCAGCGCGGGTGTTCACCCCGCGTGGACTGGAAAATTACTATTTGAATGGCGCGACCAGCCTGAAGTCCCTGGGACGCGGCACCGATCTGGTGGTGTCG
>JAKCBU010000011.1 GCA_021839095.1 Pseudomonadota bacterium
TCCGATCTTGCTTTCCTCAGTTAACTCTCTGCGACTACAATAGTGATATGGCTGGTACGTTTAAGTATCCGTGAGCCACGACCCTTCGCTCTTGCCGCGAAGCGTTTGAGGACAGACCCGCCATCAATCATGATTTGCTCGACCACCAAAGCGTCAACATCCGCGCCTTCGTTATTTTCGGCATTGGCAATGGCAGACTCCAGACACTTGCGAATCGGAAGCGCCGCCTTCTTAGTGGTGAAGCGCAGGATCTCCAGGGCTTTTCCCACTGGTTGTCCACGCACCAGGTCAGCCACGAGCCGCGCCTTTTGCGGAGACATCTGAAGCCCTTTAAGCACCGCTGACGATTTCATCCCCCCTCCTCCTAGCGCTTAGCTTTCTTGTCGGCCACGTGACCTTTAAAAGTCCGCGTTAGCGCAAACTCGCCCAACTTATGGCCAACCATGTTCTCATTGACCACCACTGGTATATGCTGCCGTCCGTTATGAACACTGATGGTTAACCCAACAAAATCAGGGGTAATCGTCGAGCGGCGTGACCAAGTCTTGATCGGACGACGGCTGCTACTCGCTTGGGCGGTCTGCACCTTGCGATCCAGATGCTCATCAATAAACGGACCTTTTTTAATCGAACGTGGCACGTGAATTCCTCTTAACCACTAACGCGAACGACGGCGCACAATCATACTGCTCGTACGCTTGTTTTTACGGGTGCGGTATCCTTTGGTCGGCTGCCCCCAAGGCGAAACCGGATGGCGTCCTCCAGAGGTCCGGCCTTCACCGCCACCATGCGGATGATCCACCGGATTCATGGCGACGCCGCGAACCGTCGGCCGCACCCCGCGCCAACGTGTGGCGCCTGCCTTACCCAATTGACGGGAGCCGTGCTCCTCGTTCCCTACCTCACCAAGGGTGGCGCGACAGGATACATGAATTCGGCGGACCTCGCCCGAACGCAAACGTACTTGCGCATAGTCCCCATCACGCGCCATAAGTTGGGCGGAGGCTCCAGCGGAGCGAGCGATCTGCCCACCCTTGCCTGGACGCATCTCGATATTATGCACGACCGAGCCCACCGGAATTCCACGCAACGGCATGCAATTACCCGGCTTGATAGGCGTCTGCTGCGCAGAAAGAACGGCATCACCAACCATCATCCCCTTGGCGGCAAGAATATAGCGCCGTTCTCCGTCGGCATAGCAGATCAGCGCGATGTGCGCCGACCGGTTAGGGTCATACTCCAGCCGTTCCACCTTACCCGGCACGTCCACCTTGTTACGCTTGAAATCAATCAGGCGGTAGTGGGATTTGTGACCGCCACCCTGATGACGCCGCGTGACACGTCCGAGATTATTACGGCCGCCACTATGGGACTGGGCCTCGACCAGTCCGGTATGCGGATCTCCCTTATGTAAGCCGGTGTTGACCGTCTTCACGACAAAACGTCGACCCGCTGACGTCGGCTTGCTTTTCATGAGTGCCATAGTGCTATTCCTCTCCTTCAGGCAACGCCATAATCTATGCTGCTGCCCTCAGCCAGCCGAACATAGGCTTTCTTCCAGGAGGAGCGACGACCCACATGACGGCCCATGCGCTTCTCCTTACCCGTGTAATTGCAGGTCTGCACGGAAAGCACCTGCACCTCGAAAAGCTTTTCGACCGCCGATTTGATCTCCAGCTTGCTGGCATCGCGAAGCACCTTGAACACAAACTGATTGGATTGCTGCTGCACCATCGTGCTCTTTTCGCTCACCACCGGCGCCAACAAAACGAGATACTTACGCTCTGGATTCATCCGTACACCTCACCCAACTTGGTCGCCGCTTCGACGTCCAGCAGTACCCGACCGTACTGCAGGAGATCAGCGGGCCCGATATCCTGCCAGCCCGCGATGCCGACCCTCGGAAAGTTCCGCAAGCCGAGAAATAGATTTAGTGGAACCTCTCCCATCACCAAGAGGAAGTCGTCGCCTCCGGCACGTGCCAGCCACTCCCGGGCCGTTCGACTGCGTGGTTCAGCAATGTCTTCCGGTTGAATCACTTGGAGACGCCCCTGGCGAAGCAGTTCGGCCAGCACGGTACGCATTGCTCCCGCCCACATCTTCTTGTTGACTTTCTGGCTATAATTTTCGTTCCCTCCAGGGAAAGCGCGTCCACCCCCACGCCAAATGGGGCTGCGGATGCTACCCGCGCGTGCGCGCCCGGTGCCCTTCTGCTTCCAAGGCTTGCGACCGCCACCACGCACCGCCGCACGATTTTTTTGAACCGCATTGGCAGATCGCCGTCCCGCCATCTGCGCAAGCACCACCTGATGCAGCAGCGCCTCGTTATAAGGTACGGCAAACACCGCATCGGCGACATCGATATCACTGCTCTTTCCGGTGGTCACTTCCAAGCTTTGCACTTGCATTGTATTTCTCCTAGCCACGCACCGCGGGACGAATGACGACGTCCGCATCACGGGCACCGGGAACGGCGCCTTTCACCATCAGCAGTTGCCGCTCGGCATCAATACGAACCAGTTCAAGACTCAGGCTAGTGACTCGTTCAGCACCTAAATGGCCCGCCATTTTTTTGCCCTTGAACACACGACCGGGTGTTTGACGGCAACCTATGGAACCAGGGGCACGATGAGCACGCGAGTTACCGTGACTGGCACGGTTGCTTCGGAAGTTGTGGCGTTTGATAGCGCCGGCGAAACCTTTACCCTTGCTGACACCACTCACATCGACACGCTGGCCCTCGGTGAAGAGATCCAAGCCGATTTCAGTCCCACAAACGTAGGATGCGCTATCCGCCACCCGAAACTCACGCAGCAGGCGCCCCGGCGCTATCCCACACTTGCGAAAGTGCCCTGCCAAGGCAGAGCTAACCCGCTGTGGACGACGTTCGCCAGTAGCCAACTGCACCGCGCAATAACCATCCGTGGCGATATCTTTTACCTGCGACACCATGTTCGGCGCCACGTGAATGACGGTCACCGGCACCACTCGCCCGTCTTCCGAGACGATGCGCGTCATGCCTACTTTCCGCCCGATCAGCCCCATTACCATTTTGTATCGTCCTTTCTTAATTACAGCTTGATCTCGACATCCACGCCAGCCGCAAGATCAAGCTTGATCAGTGCATCCACCGTTTTGTCATTGGGATCCAAGATATCGAGAAGGCGCTTGTGCGTCCTCTGCTCAAACTGATCTCGGGCATTCTTATCCACATGGGGGGAGCGCAAAACCGTGAATCGTTCAATTTTGGTCGGCAATGGGATCGGTCCGCAAACCCGAGCGCCGGTCCGCCGTGCGGTTTCCACGATTTCTGCGGCGGAGATGTCCAGCATGCGGTAGTCGTAAGACTTCAGGCGAATGCGTATCTTGGAGCTTTCCATTATTCGACCACCTTTGAGACGACGCCGGCGCCGACGGTACGGCCGCCCTCACGCACCGCAAAACGCAATCCCTCTTCCATCGCAATCGGCGCTATCAATGCCACCTTGAACAAAATGTTGTCCCCAGGCATCACCATCTCCACCCCTTCCGGTAATTCCACAGCACCCGTCACATCCGTGGTCCGAAAGTAAAACTGCGGGCGATACCCATTGAAAAACGGCGTGTGACGGCCACCCTCCTCCTTCGACAACACGTACACTTCCGCTTCAAAACGCGTGTGCGGCTTGATGCTCCCCGGCTTGGCCAAAACCTGACCACGCTCTACATCATCCTTCTTGGTACCACGCAACAACACCCCCACATTGTCCCCAGCCTGACCCTGATCCAGAATCTTGCGAAACATCTCCACCCCGGTGACAATGCTCTTCGCCGTGTCGCGAATCCCAATAATCTCAATCTCGTCGCCCACCTTGACAATGCCACGCTCAATACGACCCGTCACCACCGTCCCTCGACCCGAAATCGAAAACACATCCTCGATCGGCATCAGAAAGGGCTTGTCGATGGGACGCTCCGGCATGGGAATGTAACTGTCCATCGCCTCGGCCAACTTGAAAATGGACGCCTCGCCAATATCGCTTTGATCCCCTTCCAGGGCCTTGAGCGCAGAGCCAATGATCACCGGGATGTCATCCCCCGGAAATTCATACTTGGAGAGCAGCTCGCGCACTTCCATCTCTACCAGCTCCATCAACTCGGCGTCATCCACCATGTCGGCCTTGTTGAGAAAAACAACAATGTAGGGCACACCCACCTGACGGGCCAGCAAAATGTGTTCGCGCGTCTGCGGCATGGGACCGTCGGCAGCAGAGCACACCAGAATGGCACCGTCCATCTGTGCCGCACCCGTGATCATGTTCTTGACGTAGTCCGCGTGACCCGGGCAGTCCACATGCGCATAGTGACGGTTCGCCGTCTCGTACTCCACGTGCGAAGTCGCAATCGTGATGCCGCGCGCCCGCTCCTCCGGCGCATTGTCAATCTGATCATAAGCGCGAATCTCACCGCCAAACTTCGCCGACAACACCTTCGTCAGCGCCGCCGTCAATGTGGTCTTGCCATGATCAACGTGACCAATCGTCCCCACGTTCACATGCGGCTTCGTCCGCTCAAATTTCCCTTTGGACATCAGACACTCTCCAAGAATACCAGACCCAAGTTAAAGACCCAAAGATATGGAGCCCACAACCGGATTCGAACCGGTGACCTCTTCCTTACCAAGGAAGTGCTCTACCGACTGAGCTATGTGGGCCTAAACAACTGGAGCGGGTGATGGGAATCGAACCCACACCATCAGCTTGGAAGGCTGAGGTTCTACCGTTGAACTACACCCGCACATTAATTCTATATATGTTTTGCACCAGACCCCGAACACAGCGACCAACCCAGCCTCGGCAAATGGTGGAGGGGGGAGGATTCGAACCTCCGAAGGCAGAGCCGTCAGATTTACAGTCTGATCCCTTTGACCGCTCGGGAACCCCTCCCAACGATCAGCGGCGCATTGTGCGGCCTGGGCTTTTCGTTGTCAAGCGGCCGACATACCCGGGCGGCCATGAGCCCCGCACCTTGTACCCTTGACATCGTTGTCGATTTACAACATTCTTGCGCGAGTAGTAATAATTTTGCCCGGCATATTCGCCAAGGCTCGAGAGAGGAGGATTTTGATAATGCAACCTATGAAACCTGTTTCACTGCTGATCGCTATCAGCAGTGGCTTGTTCGCCGGCGCTGCTTATGCCGACAATGGCTATGTGGGCTACGCTGTCCAGGCGAATTCCAGGCCGGTCGTTACCAGCACCGGGATCTGTGTGCGTGGAGGCCGCCCGGTTACCGATGGTCCAATACCTGCCCACTGTGCGCCCGCTAAAGCGCCCGCTCCCGCCCCGGTAGCCGTTACGCCGCCCCCTCCACCGCCACCCGCGCCGATCGCTCCGGTCGAACGCACGATATTGGTCAGCAAACCAATCACGATCACCGGGATCAACTTCAAGTTCGATTCCTACAAACTCTTGGATCATGACATCAAGGTACTGGATGAAGTGGCCGATTTTGCCAAAAAACATCCAGACGCCGTGCTCGACGTCAACGGTTATTGCAGCAAGGTGGGCAGTTACGCTTATAACCTGAAGTTATCCAAGCTGCGCGCCCACAGCGTGGCGCGGTACCTGGAGCAGCACGGAATTAGCCGTGACCGTATGGTGCTCAAGGGTCATTCCTACGATAACCCGGTGGCCACCAATGCCACCCCGCAAGGCCGGTTCCTGAATCAACGCGTGGAAATCAACTCCAGTATCAAGGTGCAAAAGACCGTGCAGTAATCTGCAACTATAAACGAGGGCGAGCCTTTCGTGGCCCGCCCTTTTTTGTTGTCCGATAAAGTCTCCGTGCACAGGCGCATTTCCATGATAGACTAGCCGCCATGCGACAGTCTTTCCTCCGTTTTGTGCGCACACTGCATATCACCCGAGTTCTAGTGCGTTACCGCCTGGACGAGGTGATTTATTTTCTACCCCTGTTAAAACCTTATCAGGCCATTCTGCGCTTGAGTCCCATGTCCTTGCTGGGGCCACGCCCGCAGGGCACATTTGCCGAACGCTTGCGCGAAGCCCTGGAGACCCTCGGACCCACCTTCATTAAACTGGGGCAAATGCTTTCCACGCGCCGTGATTTGCTTCCTGAACACATTACCCAGGAACTTGCCAAACTCCAGGATGCGGTGCCCCCTTTCCCGTCGCAGATTGCCCGGCAAATCATTGAAACCGCCTTGAATGTACCCTTGAATACCCTATTTTCCCGATTCGAAGAACAACCTGCGGCAGCGGCTTCCATTGCCCAGGTACATTTTGGGCAACTGCTGGATGGCCGCGAGGTGGCCATCAAGGTGCGTCGCCCCGGTTTGCAACGGATTATCGAACAAGATTTGGCCATACTCGCCCTGCTGGCCGACCTCGCTGAACGCTATTCCCAGGAGGGCCGCCGGCTGAGGGTACGCGCCGTGGTCGCGGAATACGCCAAGACCATACAAGGGGAACTGGATTTGTTACGCGAGGCGGCCAATGCGAGTCAGTTGCGGCGCAACTTTGCCGCAGAGCAAGATCTCCTTTACGTTCCTGAAATATATTGGGACTATTGCGCGCCCCCAGTACTCGTGATGGAGCGAATTTACGGTATTCCCATCGGTCAACGTGACGCCTTGCGCAAGGCCGGCATCGACTTTGACCAACTGTCGCGTCGAGCCGCGGAGATTTTCTTTCGCCAAGTGTTCCGGGATGCCTATTTCCACGCAGATATGCATCCCGGAAATATTTTTATCGACCCACGGAACGGGAGTTTTATCGCGGTCGATTTCGGAATCATGGGCAGCCTGGATGATGCCAGCCAGCATTATCTGGCCGAGAATATGGTGGCTTTCTTTCGCCGTGACTACCGGCGCGTCGCCGAAGCCCACGTGGAAGCGGGATGGGTGCCACCCGACACCAATATCCAGGACTTTGAGACCGCCATTCGCGCAATCGCCGAACCCGTATTTGAAAAACCGCTCCATGAAATCTCCGTTGCCAATCTACTACTCCGTCTCTTTCAGACGACTCGCGCTTTTCAGATGCAAACACAACCGCAACTTCTACTGCTCCAAAAAACCTTGGTCAACGTTGAAGGCATCGCCCGCGACTTCAATCCTGCCCTCAATATCTGGGAAGTCGCCACACCTCTGCTCACGGAATGGCTGAGCCGGCAACGTGGTCCACAAGGCTGGTGGTCCGAGTTCAAACGACAATTTCCACAATGGGGACTGGTGTTACCGGAACTGCCCGTACTATTGCACGGAATTCTGCGACAAGCCCAACAGGGGGAATTACCCCTGGTCGTTCGCAATGATGACATCGAGGGGATTCGGCGAGAGTTGCGTCACGGACTGAGACGTCTGACTTTCAGCGTAGGGGGTACCTTCTTCGTGATCGGTTTGGGGATCATTGCCGCGCTGGAACACCGGCTTGATGCCGATCTGCTGGGGTTGCCCGTATGGTTTTGGTTGACGGGTCTACCGATTGTCTTGTGGATCGGGGCCGGTTGGACACGGGCGGTATTCTTCAGAAACGATTAAGCGCGATAGCGTCCGTGACCAGAACTCAGTAACTACCCGGGAGAAGGGGGGGGTGACTATGTGGATGATCATTTCTTTTGTGATAGCGGCACTGGCCGTCATTTTCGCGGTTCAGAATAGTGCATCCGCCACGATCCATTTCTTTTCATGGACCTTTGCGCAGTCTCAGGGCGTGGTTCTGCTCAGTGGATTTGTGGCGGGATTTGTCGCGAGCATACTGATCTATCTGCCCACGCACATCCGCAATAAGTTGAAAATCCGCCGTCATGAACGGCGGTTGACGGATATCGAAGGCCAACTCAATGTGGAGCGGGGCAAACGGGAGTACATAGAAAGAGAGCACGCAGCCGCCCTGCGAATTCAGAAAGGCAACCATATGGCAACAGGCGGCGACCTCCCGTGAAACGCTAGCTGGCGAACCCCTCTTCGCGAGGCGCGAGGGGGGCACAACTCCCACCGGATGAGAGCATGTTGGGCGTTACGCGCCCGCGAATGCAGACTCAGGGCGTGATCGTGGTCTTTTTGTCAACGGCGACCACCGCTTGATAGTGCGGGTGTAAACGTGCCAGGGTTGCAAGATTACGCGTAGCTTGGGTATTTCCCAACGCCGCTGCCTTATGCCACCAGAAGGCGGCCTTGGCATAGTCCTGCGACACTCCCTGGCCCAAAAAATAAAGATTGCCCAGATTGTACTGAGCCGCGCTGATACCTTGCGCTGCCGCTTTCTGCCACCAATACACGGCCTTGCTTTCATCCTTGGGGACACCCTGGCCAAAGTAATACTGCATGCCCAGGTTGTATTCGGCCTTGGCGTAACCATGCGAGGCCGCTTTCTCAAACCACCGCACCGCCAAGTCATAGTTTTGCGGAACTCCCTCACCGAGGGCGCAGCGTGTGCCAATGCTGTTCTCCAGCTTGGCCGTGGTCAGGTCGGCAGGTTGGGTAGTGGCGGTATCCTCCGAATCCCCCTTGGCGGCAGTCTGTGCTTCAGCGGCCGGCATGGCCAATACCAGCAGAGCCGCTCCGCACGCGACTCGACGGAGACTTTTATTGAAACCACGATAGTTGCGCATAGAAACTCCAAGTGGACCCGACAATCTCTTTCGAGAGCAGAGATTACACCAAAAACCTCACGTATCGCCAGAACTTTTTTAGGTCGATTGCGCGTCGACCCAAGACTCCGCGGCGAACCAGTCCGCCTGACAATCGCCACCCACAAAACCACGCGCTTCGGCGATATAATAAGCCCGTTCGGCGATCCTGCGCTGACGCTCTTCGGCGGACAGGGTGGGTACCGTGCTGCGCTTCCGGTTACGCGGGGTTCTGGCCGGCACCCCAAAGGCGCCCTCGCCTGATTTGCGCGCGCCGATTGCGTGCGTTTCAGGGGGAAGGGTGGGTGTCGCCGCTGTCGCCGGGCGGCGGATACGCGGTTTCTTGGGCTCTGCCGATATTTCCTTAGTCTTTCTTACCTGCGCTTTGGGCTGCGATTCCGTCATGGCTCGACTCCTGGATGTGCCAAAGGATGACCCTATAGGTGATAGCACATGGCGTTTGATTTTTCAAAGCCCAAGCGAGCCCCGATTCGCGGGAGGAAGGGAGCGGGTTCAGCGTCCGGCCAGGGAGATTTCTGCATGCCGCCACCTCTGCGCCAACTTGTCGAGCACCGCGTTCACAAAACGGTGACCCTGTTCGGCGCCAAAATCTTTACCTAGTTCTATAGCCTCGTTGATGACCACTCGATAGGGTGTCTGCGGCTGGTCGCGTAACTCGTACGCAGCCAGGCGGAGAATGGCGCGTTCTACCCCGCTGATTTCATCGGCCCAGCGGCGATCTTGAACCTCCTGGGCAATAGCCGGGTCGAGTTCGGGAATTGCCGCGCAGACACCTTGCCAAAGGCACTTGAAAAAGGCGACATCGGCACCGTGCAGGCGCTCGGGATCGGTGGTGAACTGCGCTTCAATTTCGTCACAAGAGCCGGGGTTCACTTGCCACTGGTAGAGCGCCTGAACGGCGGCTTGACGCGCCAAACGGCGGCGGCTGATTTTCATGAAGGACGCATCAGATCAGGCGCAAGAGCTGCACCATCTCGAGCGCGACCATGGCGGCATCGAAACCTTTGTTCCCCGCCTTGGTACCGGCGCGCTCGATGGCCTGCTCGATACTGTCCGTGGTCAACACCCCAAAAATCACCGGCACACCCGTCTCCATGGAGACCTGTGCGACACCCTTGGATACCTCTGCCGCGACATAGTCAAAATGCGGGGTACCACCACGGATCACGGCCCCCAGACAAAGCACCGCATCGTAGTTGCCGCTACGCGCCAGTTTCTGCGCTACCAAGGGCATTTCATAGGCGCCGGGGACATGGACGACATGGAGATGTTCCTCTTTCGCACCGTGGCGTCGCAAGGCGTCGATGGCACCCTGCTCTAACTGCTGGGTAATAAAGCGATTGAAACGGCCGACCAACAGGGCAAAACGATGTTCACCGGCCTGCAAGCTGCCTTCAATGTGACGAATCATGACTCATCCTCGGAAATCTCCTGAAAGGGCCGCTGGCCGACGATTTCCAGACCAAAACCGCCGATACCACGGTATTGAAACTGACTGTCACTGAGCACCACCGCCTGGCGTACCCCCAAATCGGAAAGTATCTGGGCACCGATGCCAAAGGTGCGCAAGACCCGACCGGCATCCCCCGCCTGACCGGGTCCTTTGGGCTTGTCAGGCAGTGCGGCGACTTCCCGAAGCAGTTCTTCGACACTTTCTTGATGGTGAAGGTAAACCAGCACCCCCCGGCCTTCCGCGGCGATGCGCTTCAGGGCAATGGTGTTCGGACTATGTTCCCCGGCGAAGAGTTCGCTCAGCATCTTGCCTACCTGCACCCGCACCAGCACGGGTTGATCCGCCGCCGCGATATCACCGAGAACGAGCGCGAAATGCGTTTCACGGGCCACCCAGTCGCGATAAACGTGCAACTGGAATTCGCCATACGGGCTGCGCCATGGACCACTGGCCTCGCGCTGCACGATACGCTCGCGTTCGAGCCGATAACGGATAAGATCGGCGATGGTGCCAATTTTGAGGCCATGCTCGGCAGCATAAGGGAGCAACTCTGGCAGGCGCGCCATCTCACCATCGGCGTTGAGAATCTCGCAGATCACCCCGGCCGGTTTGCAGCCTGCCAGCCGGGCGAGATCGACGGCCGCTTCCGTATGACCAGCACGGACCAGAACCCCTCCCGCTTCCGCCGCCAGCGGAAAGATATGGCCGGGCATCACGATATCCTCAGGACCCGCGTCGTCGGCAATGGCCGCCAAAATGGTCGTGGCACGATCCGCGGCGGAAATGCCGGTGGTGACCCCGCTGGCCGCTTCAATGGAAACGGTGAACGCCGTGCCCAGACTGGCGGTGTTGTGACGCACCATCTGCGGCAGACGCAACTGTTCGCAACGCTCGCGGGTGAGGGGCAGACAGACCAGGCCGCGTGCTTGGGAGACCATGAAATTAATGGCGGCAGGGGTCACAAACTCAGCCGCCATCATCAGATCGCCTTCATTTTCACGGCCTTCATCGTCCATCAGGATCACCATGCGTCCGGCGGCGATGTCGGCGATGATCTCCTCTGCGGAACTGATCCTGGTACCACTCATACGGGGAACCCTTTTGCTGCCAGAAAATCGCGATCGATTTCGGATTTTAACCCGGAGCCGGGGCCTGTGACCACCCAGCGCTCCAGATAGCGGGCAAGAATATCCACCTCCAAATTAACGCATTGTCCAGACCGCCACTGCGCCGCCGTGGTTTGCGTCAGCGTATGTGGGATGAGATTGAACGAGAACAGATCCTCGCGGAGCGCGTTGACCGTCAGACTGATGCCATCCACACAGATGCTGCCCTTGGCCGCTATGTAGCGCAGCAAATCCCGCGGCGCGGCGATGGTGATCCCTTGCGAGCGGCCCGAGGACCATATTTCGCGAATAGACCCGACGCCATCCACATGACCGGCAACCAGGTGCCCCCCCAGGCGGTCCGCCAGACGCAGGGCCTTTTCCAGGTTGACGACGCTGCCGGACTGGAGATGGGCAAGGGTAGTCTTGTCGAGCGTCTCGCGGGACACATCCACGGTGAAGGCATCGCGCTGGAGATCTACCACCGTCAGGCAGACACCGGAAACGGCAATGCTGTCGCCCAGTCGCACGTCGCTGAGATCAAGACCGCCCGCGGCTATGGTCATTCGCAGATCACCATCCTGAACCTGCATCCCGCGAATCCGCCCCAACGCCTGGATGATACCGGTGAACATCTCTCAAGACTCCCGTGGACGCAGGGTCCACTTGCCATCGTCGCCCATCCGTTCCGTGCGGATAAGCGACCAACGGGGTATCTCCGCCAGCGTTGCATAAGGTCCGGCCGTCAGTACCGGTCGCGCATCCCGACCAAGAAGCAGGGGGGCGACATAGAGCAGCCATTCATCGATCAAGCCGGCCTTGAAGAGGGCGGAGGCCAGGGTGGGACCAGATTCCACCAGTACTTCATTGACTTCCCGCCGGGCCAACATCGTCATGAGCGCCGACAAGTCCAGACGCCCTCCCGCCCCGCCACAGGGCAACAATTCGGCGCCGGCGGCGCGCAGCGCCGCTTGCGCGGTCCTGGGCGCATCGGGATGGTGCACCACCCATGTGGGGCCGGGCGTCGCCAACAGCGCGGCGTCCGGGGGGGTGCGCAAGCGGGTGTCGAGGATGACCTTCACGGGATAACGCCGCAATCCGCTCCCCAGACGGGGAGCGAGGCGCGGATTATCCGCCAACACCGTACCGACACCCGCCAGAATGGCGCTGGCGCGGGCCCGTTCCCGCTGCACGTCAGCGCGCGCAATTTCACCCGTCAGCCATTGGCTCTGCCCATCGGCAAGCGCAACCCGGCCATCCAGGCTCATGGCCTGTTTGAGACGTATCCACGGACGGCCATGCCGCATGCGTTGCAGATACCCGGGGTTCAGGGCCTCCGCCTCCGCCGCCATACACCCCTCCTCGACCAGGATGCCTGCCGTCCGCAAGCGTTCCACTCCCCGCCCAGACACCAGCGGGTTGGGGTCGCGCATGGCGATCACCACGCGGGAAATCCCCGCGGCAATCAGAGCATCCGCGCAAGGGGGCGTGCGACCCTGATGGCTGCAGGGTTCCAAAGTGATGTAAGCGGTGGCTCCCCGCGCCGCAGCCCCCGCATCGCCCAGAGCGAAGACTTCGGCATGTGGCTCGCCGGCCCGCAAATGGGCACCACGACCGACCACCCGCCCCTCTTTGACCAGCAGAGCGCCTACCCGCGGATTGGGATGGGCGCCGTAAAGGCCCTGTTCCGCGACCGACAGCGCCTCGGCCATGAATACGGCGTCCTGGTCAGTCATCACGCGCGGAATCATCCCCATCGCTCTCTTTCATGCGCGCGATCTCGGCACTGAACGCATCGACGTCCTCAAACCGCCGATAGACCGAAGCGAAACGCACGTAGGCAACCGGATCAAGATCACGCAGGGCCTCCATCACCAGTTCACCGATAAGACGTGCGGGGATCTCCCGCTCGCCCCGTTCACGAATCCGCCGCTGAATCACTCGAACTGCCGCATCAACCCGCGCGGTGGCCACCGCGCGCTTACTCAATGCCCGGGTTAATCCGCGCAGCAGCTTGTCTTCGTTGAAGGGTTCCCGCCGCCCATCCGTCTTGACCACCATGGGGAGAGCCAGCTCAGGCCGCTCATAGGTAGTGAAACGCTGCCCGCATCCGGGGCACTCGCGCCGCCGCCGCACACTCCCACCCTCGTCCGCCAGGCGGGAATCCGCCACGCGGGTGTCCGCATAGGCGCAAAAAGGGCAACGCACGGAAGCCTAGCCGTACACCGGAAACTGACGACAAAGCGCTTTCATCTCCTCCTGAACGCGCTCCACCACCGCCGTGTCACTGGTAGCGTCCAGCACGTCGGCGATCCCA
>JAKCBU010000295.1 GCA_021839095.1 Pseudomonadota bacterium
GATCCCCTGGTGCTCGCCATTCCCCGCGGGGCACTGCCCATGGGGCGCATCATCGCCAACGCGCTGAACGGTGACCTTGACGTGGTCCTGGTGCGCAAAATCGGAGCGCCCGGCAATCCCGAATATGCCGTAGGCGCCGTCGATGAAAACGGGCGGGTATGGATGGATCCCATTGCCGGCCGCCTGGGCATCGGCGAGCAGTACATTCGCGACGAAGCCGCCCGGCAACTGGAGGTGATCAAGGCGAGACGGGCGCAATACACGCCGATTCACCCGGCCATCGACCCCCGTGGCCGGATCGTCATTGTGGTTGACGACGGCGTCGCCACCGGCGCCACCCTGGGGGCTGCACTGCGTCTCCTTCGCCAGCAGCGGCCCGCACGCCTGATCGCCGCCTTTGCCGTGGCCCCTCCCGACACCATCGCGCGCTTGCATCCCCTCGCAGATGATCTGGTTTACCTGTCGGCCCCGGAGCCGTTTCATGCGGTAGGAGAGTTCTTTACGGATTTCCGGGAAGTCAAGGACGAAGAGGTGCTGGAGATATTGCGCAAAGCACCGCCACCACAAAAACCGCCGCATCCGTAAGCCATGCCCGTTCTCAACCCCGACATCGCGCGCGCATTCGACGAAATCGCTGATCTTTTGGAGATCGAGGACGCCAACCCTTTCCGGGTGCGGGCATACCGCACCGCCGCCCGCCTCGTGCTGGGACTGAGCAGCGACCTCAAGACCATGGTGGAGGCTGGAGAGGACCTCACCGAGCTGCCCGGCATCGGCGAGGATCTGGCCAAAAAAATTATCGAAATCGTCACCACGGGACATTGCTCCTTCCTCGAAAAACTGGAAAAACAGACCCCGCCAGCGCTGACGGAGCTGCTCAAGGTGCCGGGCCTTGGACCCAAGCGGGTCAAGGCGCTTTGGCACGAACTGGACGTGGAAACCGTGGATCAGCTCACCCGCGCTGCCAGAGAGGGGCGCATTCGCAGTGTCCCCGGTTTTGGCGAGAAAACCGAAGCGCGCATCCTGGAAGCCCTCCAGGCCCAGATCGCCGCCGTTCCCCGTTTTCCCATCGCCGTCGCCGCCCCGTACGCCGCCGCCCTGGTCCGCTATCTGCAGAACGTACCCGGTGTGCGGCGGGTGGTGGTGGCCGGCAGTTTTCGACGCGGCAGGGATACGGTGGGCGACCTGGATATACTGGTTACGGCCACTGCGGATAGCCCGGTCATGGAGCGCTTCACCGCCTATGAGGATGTGGCGGAAGTTTTCTCCCAGGGTACCACCCGGGCCACCGTGATCCTGCGAAACAAGCTCCAGGTGGACCTGCGCGCCGTGGACGAATCCGCCTATGGTGCCGCCCTGCATTATTTTACCGGCTCCAAGTCTCACAATATCGCCATCCGCCGCATGGGTCAGGATATGGGTCTGAAAGTCAACGAATATGGGCTTTTTCGCGGGAAGGAACGGATTGCCGGCGATACGGAGGAGTCGGTCTACGCCGCTGTCGGCCTGCCCTATATCGAGCCGGAATTGCGGGAGAACCGCGGCGAGATCCAGGCCGCTCGCGCCGGACATCTGCCGAAACTGGTGGCGATGGGCGATTTACGCGGTGACCTCCACGCCCACAGCAAGGCCAGCGATGGCCACCATAGTATGCGGGACATGGCTGCGGCGGCCCGAACCGCGGGTCTGGAATATCTGGCCATCACCGAGCACAGCCGCCACCTGACCGTCGCCCATGGCCTCGACCCTGTGCGTCTGCGTCGGCAGATGGACGAGATTGATGCCCTCAATACCGAACTCGATGGTATCACGCTCCTCAAGGGCATAGAGGTAGACATTCTGGAAGACGGCAGCCTGGATTTACCCGACGGCATCCTGTCTGATCTGGACCTGGTGGTGGCTGCGGTGCATTACCGCTTCGATCTGCCCAGGAGCAAACAGACCGCACGCATCCTCAAGGCCATGGACAGCCCCCATTTCACCATCCTCGCCCACCCCAGCGGGCGGCTCATCGGCAGCCGGGAACCCATGGATGTGGACATGCCCCGCATCATCCGCCATGCGCGCGAGCGGGGATGTTTTCTGGAGATCAACGCTCAGCCCGAGCGGCTGGATCTCGACGACATCCATGCGCGGACGGCCAAGGAAGAAGGGGTGCTGCTGGCCGTCGATTCCGACGCCCACAGTGTTCACGAGTTCGACAATCTGCGTTTTGGCCTGCAGCAGGCGCAGCGCGGCTGGCTGGAGAAGAAAGACGTGCTCAATGCGAGAACGCTCAAGGAGTTGCGGCCCCTGCTGGCGGCGACCATGAGCCGGTAGATTTTGACGGACAAAAAGTGTCATCCTGAAAACGGCGTAACCAATGTATTTTTCGTTCTCTAACCAAGCACATAGCGGCGGTACCAGCGGCGTCCCTTTGCATCTCTGCCATCACCGAAGGCGAGCTGCTTTTGGGCTCCACTTTTTGGTTAAGCAAGCTCAGCCTGCCAGCGCAAGCATCAACTGATTGATGCGGGCGACGAAACCGGCGGGATCTTCCAATTGCCCCCCCTCGGCCAGAATCGCTTGATCCAGCAGCAGCGCTGACCATTCGGCGAAGCGAGTATCGTCTTTTTCGCCTTCTATGCGTACCAGCATGGGATGGGTGGGGTTGATCTCCAGGACAGGTTTGGTGCTGGATACTTCGTGGCCGGCCTGCTTGAGCAATTGCTGCATGTACAGGGCCATGTCCCGCTCGCCCAGGACGATACAGGCCGG
>JAKCBU010000296.1 GCA_021839095.1 Pseudomonadota bacterium
GCTGGCCGTGATCGATACCGACATTCCGGTGCGACAGATCATCGGTTACATCGTCGACACGCGGCCGGACCCGGCCGCGCCCACAACGGCATCCGCGTCTGTGCCGGCGGCGGCATCGACCGGCGAGGCACCACCGGCTTGGGCCGCGGCCGACCTGCGCCTGGGCCCACCCTACACCATCGAACGCCCCCGCACGCTCCGGGCGGCGGTGGCGCGCAATATGTCGGCGACCCTGGACACCCCCACCTTTCTGATCAGCGCCCGCTTTGCCGTGGGCCCCCTGCAGACGGCCGCCAAACAGGCGGGTTACAGCCTGACGCTCGCCTTGACCCGCGCCTGCGCCCTGACCGTCGCGGAAGATCCCTGGGTCAACCATGCCTGGACCCCGGAAGGATTGGCAAGACGCCACCGGGTCGATGTAGGTATCGCCGTGGATACCGGCGACGGACTGATCACGCCGGTGCTGCGCGACGCGGCGGTCCGCCCCCTCAAGGAACTGGCCGAGACTTGGCGGGCCCTGTTGGGCAAAGTCAAAAAAGGACGGGTGTATCCGGAAGATTACCGAGGCGCCAGCTTCTACCTCTCCAATCTGGGAATGTTTGCGGTGGTGGAGCGTTTCAATGCCATCGTGCCGGTGGGCGCTTCCGCCATATTGGCCATCGCTGCCGCGGGCAGTGACGGGCGTGCGGATTTTAACATGAGCTGCGATCACCGGGTTGTTTTTGGCGCCGACGCGGCGCGCTTTCTGCAACGGCTGGGGAACCGGCTGGAGGATCCGTCCTGGTTGGCCCCCGCCGGAGAACACCCATGAGCATGACGGCCACACGCCATATCCTTTGCCTCAACAGCGGTTCGTCCTCCATCAAATTTGCGATTTTTGCGCTGGGAGCCGGTGGAGAGGAGAAACTCGCGGAAGGTGCCGCCGAACGTATCGGGCAGCGTGCAGGCCGTGTGTGGCTGCGACAGGGGGAGACAACACCGGCTATTGATCGACAACTGGCCCTGCCGCGGCAGCAGGAGGCCTTGAAAGCCGTCTTTGCGGCCTTGGCGGAACTACACTGCCCGCCGCCGGAGGGCGTGGGCCACCGCATTGTTTCCGGCGGACCGCATCACCAGACACACCGTCTGATTGATGACGGGCTATTACGCGATCTGCGCGCCGCCCTGCGTTTTGCCCCATTGCACCTTCCCGCGGAAATCGCCGCGATTGAAGCCGTACAGACGGCATGGCCCCACATCCCGCAGATCGCGTGCTTCGATACGGCCTTTCATCAGACTATCCCGGAAATAGCCTCCCGCCTGCCGCTGCCGCGCAATCTCTGGCATGAAGGCGTGCGCAAATACGGTTTTCATGGCCTCTCGTACGAATATATCGTCAGCCAGTTCCCCGCGCACGCCGACGGCAAAACCATCATCGCGCACCTCGGCAACGGTGCGAGCATGGCGGCGGTGCGCAACGGACAATGCCGCGACACCACCATGGGCCTCACCCCGACCGGCGGCCTGGTCATGGGCACGCGCAGCGGCGATCTCGATCCCGGCGTCCTGCTCTACCTGATGGAAGAGAAAGGCTACGATGCCGGACAACTGGAACGGCTCCTCAACCATTTGTCGGGCCTGCTCGGCATTTCCGCCTGCAGCGGCGACATGCAAACCTTGTTGAATCTGCGCGGTGACGATCCCCACGCCAGGCAGGCCATCGACATCTTCGCTTACCATGCGCGCAAGGCCATCGGCAGCCTGATGGCGGCATTGGGCGGGCTCGACCGCCTCATTTTTACGGGCGGGATCGGCGAACATGCCGCCACCGTCCGCTGGGCCATCTGCCAGCCGTTACGGGCGTTGGGACTGGAGATGGACCCGGTCGCCAATGAAGGCCCCGGACCACACATTTCCGTGCCGCACAGCCCCGTGGACATCCTCGTCATCCCCACCAATGAAGACTTGATGATCGCCCGTCACAGTCACCGGCTGCTATTGGCGCGGGAGCATCCGCGTTGAACACCGGCAAAGCGCGCCGCCGTAACGCAGCGAAACCGCCTCCGCACCCGGTCCACCCCGACCACGCCAGCATGACCCGGATACTGGATGAGAGCCCCATGCGCCCAATTCATTATCGAATCTGGGCATTGTCCACCGGCGGCACCCTGTTGAGCGGCGTCTCCGTGTTCCTGCTGGGCGTCACCCTGCCGCTGGTCACCCCCATCTTCGCCCTGCCGGCCGCCGGTATCGGTCTGGCCGCCGCCATGCTCATGGGCGGCACCGTGGTTGGTGCCCCGCTAGGCGGGCATCTGGCCGATCGATTCGGACGTAAACCGGTCATGATTCTGGATATGGCACTGCTGATGCTCGCGACCTCGCTGGCGGCGCTGGCACCAGACGCCACGATCCTCATGGGCGCCGAATTGCTGGTCGGGATGGGGATCGGCATGGATTTTCCGGTAGGCAGCAGTTATCTGGCGGAATTCATGCCCCAGGGGCGGCGCGGGCGCATGATGGCCGCCTCCATCGCGGTGCAATCCATCGGCATGCTGACGGGTGCCGGTTTCGCCCTGATCCTGCTGCAAGGTGCCCGAGCGGGGGACAGCACCTGGCGCTGGCTGCTGGCGATAGAAGCGCTGCTGGTGCTTCCCTATCTGATCGGACGCCTGACATTGCCAGAAAGTGTGCGCTGGTGCATGGGGCGGGGTCGCAACGCACAGGCGCTACGTACCCTGGAAAGCTTCGCCCCCCGGCAAAAAGAGAGGCTGAG
>JAKCBU010000297.1 GCA_021839095.1 Pseudomonadota bacterium
CGCGCGGAAATCCTGCGTCGGCACGGCGCTTGGGAGCGGAAAGCTCTGGTTCACCATTGGCGGCGGCATTGTCACCGAAGTTTTTTATCCGCGCATCGACATCCCGCAGATTCGCGACCTCGGCTTCATCGTCGCCGATGATCAGGGCTTCTGGCAGGAGTTGAAGACCCTACCAGAGCCGCAACTGGAACTGGACGATCCACACGTTCCCCTCCCCATCCTCCGTCATCATCACAATCGATTCGAGTTTACGCTGAAGGTCTGCGCCGACCCTGAGCGCGATGTGCTCTTGCTGGATTTCCAATTAGAGGGCGACAACGCCCTGCGGCCTTATCTGCTCTGCTCCGCCCGCCTGGGTGAAGATGCCGAAAACAACCGCGCCTGGGTAAGCGACTGGGAAGGTCGGCCGGTACTCTGGGCGGAACAGGGACCTTTCGGACTGGCGCTCATTTGTCGCGATGCGGATGGCTATCCGGTGCTGGAACGCCGCTCGGTGGGGGAAGTCGGTGCCAGCGATCTCTGGCAGGACTTTCACCAGAATGGACGAATGCAGTGGGAATACCAGGAAGCCGGGCCGGGTGAAGTCGCCCTGGCGGGTCGACTGCCGCGACAGGGTACGCTGGCCGCGGGCCTGGGAACCAGCAAGGAAGCCGCCGCCACCAAGGCCTGGTCCTCCCTGGCGGCAGGTTTTCAAAGCCGCGCGGCGGACTACAGCGCCGGCTGGCATGCCTGGCACAAACGCCATCCGACCCCACGCGGTTTCGCCCGCAAACTGCCGATCGTGGCTCAAACCCTATACGCCCGCTCCGCCAATATCCTCAAGGTCCATGAAGACCGTACCTTTCCCGGCGCCCTGGTCGCCAGTCTCTCGGTGCCCTGGGGTGAGGCGAGTGAGAGTCGCGGCGGCTATCATCTGGTCTGGTCCCGGGATCTGGTGGAAGGTGCCGGTGCACTGCTCGCCCTCGGAGCCGTCGCCGAAGCGCGGCAAGTCCTGACGTACCTCATCAGCACGCAACAGGCCGACGGTCACTGGTTACAGAACCAGTGGCTGGGCGGCAAAGCGTTCTGGCAGGGGGTGCAGCTCGATGAAACGGGATTCCCGGTACTGTTGGCCGCCGCGCTGCGCCAGGCCGACGCCTTGGAGGAAATCGCCGTCATCGACATGATCTCTCGCGCCCTGCACTTCATCGTCCACGAAGGACCGGTCACCGGGCAGGATCGCTGGGAAGAGGATGGCGGCGTGAATCTCTTCACCCTTGCCATCGCCATTGCCGCGCTGGTGGAAGGCGCCGATTTTCTCGGCGGCAAGGCCAGCGACTGCGCCCTGATGCTGGCCGATTATTGGAATGCCCGACTGGAGGAGTGGACCTTCGTGCAGGGCACGGACCTTGCGGAACGTTTCCAGGTGCCCGGCTACTATGTGCGCATCACCCCCGCGGATGTCCTGGTGCAGGATGGCGCCAACAATGAGTGGGTGCTCATCAAAAATCGCGCCCACGACCCCCACCTGCCCGCCAGTGAACAGGTGGCCAACGATTTCCTGCAACTGGTGCGCTACGGACTGCGCAGTGCCGACGATCCACGTATCGTGGCGTCGGTCAAGGTCATGGATGGACTCCTGAAGACCGATACCCCCAGCGGTCCGGTCTGGCACCGCTACAACGGAGATGGCTACGGTGAGCACGCCGACGGCAGCCCTTTCGATGGCACCGGTATCGGGCGCGGCTGGCCCTTGCTGGTGGGTGAGCGGGGGCATTACGCGCTCGCCGTCGGCGAGGATGCCTTGCCTTACATCAACGCCATGGCCGCCATGACCGGTCAGGGCGGTCTCCTCCCCGAACAGATCTGGGACACGAATCCCATTCCCGGGAAAGGCCTTTTCCCCGGTCACCCCAGCGGCTCGGCCATGCCCCTGGTCTGGGCGCACAGCGAATTCGTCAAGCTTTGTCACAGCATGGTCAAAGGCGCGCCCGTCGACCGCCCGGCGGCCACCTGGAAGCGCTATCAGGGCAAACGGCCAGAGATTGGCTATCGTTTATGGCGCCTGCGGCAACGACCGCGTCAGATCTTCGCCGGACAGGAATTGCGTATTTTACTGCAAGCGCCCTTTACGGTGCACTGGGGCATGAATGGCTGGCAGTCGGTGCAGGACCTTGACTCCGAAGACTGGGGCCTCGGCCATGTCGCCACCCTGTCAGGGCGCAACTGGTCCGCGGGTGAAAACCTGCAATTCACCCTCCGCTGGCGGGACAGCGGCGACTGGCAGGGCGAGGATTTTCATATCGATATCATCGGAGGTGACGCATGATCAATCTGGACTTGCAGGGCCGGCGAGCGTTGGTCACCGGTGGCAGCGGCGGCCTCGGGCGTGCCATTGCCGAGACGCTGGCCACCGCCGGGGCGCAGGTGGCGGTGCACTACCGGAAAGGTCTGGACGAAGCCGAGGCGGTGGTCGCCGCCATCCGGAAGCAGGGCGGTAAGGCGCAGGCTTTTCAGGCCGATGTGGCGGATCCGGCGGCCGTGGAGAAACTGCTGCAGGCCATCGAATCCGCCTTCGGCGGCCTGGACATTCTCGTCAACAATGCCGGCATGGATGGCCCGCGCGCCAGGGTCGGCGCGGATGATGCGCAGGTCTGGGAAAAGATCCTCGCCGTCGATCTCATGGGTCCCTACTACTGCGCCCGTGCCGCCATTCCGCGCATGGAGAAGGCCAAACGCGGGGTGATCATCAATATCACCTCTGTGCATGAGT
>JAKCBU010000298.1 GCA_021839095.1 Pseudomonadota bacterium
CATCGCTTCGACGGCACCATCGGCGGAAGAATAGGCCGTAATCACGGCGACCGGCACTTGTGGATATAACTCGCGCAAACGGCGGACCAGATCAAGACCAGAACCGTCGGGCAAACGCAGATCGCTCAGACATAAAGAAGGGGCGCCTTCGGCGAGGCGGGCGCGGGCTTCTGCAAGGGAATATGCGCCAGTGACAGCGATCCCCATTCCCTGCAGCGTAATGCCCAGCAGTTCGACGATGCCCGGCTCGTCGTCCACGATCAGAGCGGGCGGCAATACCGAATAGTCCGCCATCACGCCTCTCCTTCCACCCCTCTGCGGGGGAGAAAAATCCGGAACAGTACGCCGCCCTGCGGGTGATTTTCACAGGCTATGCGCCCGTCATTGATGCGCAGCAGTTCCCGCACCATGGATAAACCCAGCCCGGTACCTCGGGGGTTGGTGGTAAAAAACGGCTCAAAAATGCGTTCCATCACTTCCGCCTTTACGCCCGGTCCAAAATCCCGCAGCGTCACCATGATGCTCCCTTCGTCCTCGGGGACGGCATCGATTTCGACACGCATCGTAGCATCTTCCGCCACGCCGTACTGCGCGCTGTTATGCAGCAGATTCCAGAACACCTGCCGCAACTGCGCGGGATCGGCATAAACCGTAAGCTGCGGCGAGATTTCGCCGATGACAATGGTCATGGGTGCCAACAACGGATCCGCCTGCAACTGGGCGGTGAGCACCGGCAACCAGTTCCTCAAGGGGATGGGTTCGGAATGCGCCGGACTTGGACGGGCCATCTCCAGCACCGACTCGACGATGGCATTGATGCGTACCGTCTCCCGTTCCAGGATATCAAAAAGATGCTGCGAACCGGGGTCGTCCATGCGCTCAGCGAGAAGGTTGCCGGCGTGGCGGATCACGCTGAGAGGATTACGGATTTCATGGGCGATGTTGGCCGCCAGACGACCGAGCGCCGCCAGTTGCGCCTCTCGTTCCCGGGCACGCAGTGCGGATGCATCACGGAGGAGGAGCAGCCGGTAGGAGCTATCGGGCAGGGCGATTCTGCGCACCAGCAGGGTCAGGGCGCTGTCCTGCAGAGTTGGGTCACGCCCGTTTGCCGTGATCACCATCTCGCTGTCGTTGGCCGCGGCCTGTCGCAGCATCATGGCCAGACGCGGCTGCACTACGCCGATGGCGACAGGCCTGGAGGTCCATTTCCGGTAACCCGAAAGCGTCCGTGCCACGGGGTTGCTGAGCACCACGCGACTTTGCCGGTCCAGCACAAAAACGCCCACATCCATATGCTGCACGATTTCCTGGTTCAACGCATTCAGATTGACGACCTCTGCATCCCTTTGCAGCGCCAGACGGTTGCCACGTTCCAGACTCGCCACCAGACTATCGGCCAGTACCGCCACCGCCACCAGTGCGAGGAGATAAATGAAAAGCTGACCGAGGGGCGGGTGCACGGCGGTCATCCCGCCAAATAGCGACTCGCCTACCAGCAGCGCCAGCAATATCCATACGAAAACAAAAGCGCTTTTGCCGCGCAGGAGGCTTGCCGTGGACACCAGCAGCAGAAAGGGCAGGATACTGAAGGGACCACTGACACCGCCACCGAAATGCAGGAGCAGCAGCACCAGCAGGGTATCCGTCGATACCTGAATCCAGGCGTGGCGGCGCGGTTGCGTCGGCCATCGCAATAACAGTCCCAGTAGGTAGACGAGACTGACCAAGGCCGCCACCAAGGTCAGGATGTGCAGCAGTTCGGTATGCCCTCCCAGATCGATGATGGTTTCACTGGCCGGTAAGCGCACCAGGATGGCGATGGCGGCCGCGATCAGCAGCCGGTAGGCGGAAATGCCCCAAAGTCGCCGCCAGTCACCCATCATCTCTGCCATGTCATGTACCAACCTGCCGCGCCGTCCTGCAGGACCTTACCCGTGCCATAGCGTGTCCTCCGGCCCCCCGCCGTCCCGTTGGTGACTCCTGGCACCGCACATCCGCAGACACCGCGCGACAGCATCAAAGATTGGTCACCCGCAGCACCTCCTCCAGACTGGTCACGCCCTCCCGGATCCGCCTCAGCCCATTCTGCCGCATGGTCAGCACTCCCTCCTGTGACGCCTGCCGCGCCAAGTCGATGGAAGTGCCGCCACGCATGATGATTTCGCGCATGGCGTCGCTCACCGGCATCACCTGATAAAGTCCTATCCGGCCCTTATATCCGGCTTTATTGCACTGTTCGCAGCCCACAGCGCTCAGAGGACGCCAGCCCTGCAGATCCTCGGGCGCAAATCCCGCCTCGATCAGGGCCTGTTCGGGAATGCGCAGGGGCTTTTTGCAGTGCGGACAAAGCTTGCGGACGAGTCGCTGCGCCATCACCAGATGTACGCTGCCGGCGATGTTATAGGTGGGAATACCCATGTTCTCGAGGCGGGTAAGACTCTGTGGCGCATCATTGGTGTGCAGGGTGGCCAATACCAGATGGCCCGTCTGGGCTGCCTTGATGGCGGTTTCGGCGGTTTCCAGATCGCGCACCTCGCCGACCATGATGATATCCGGGTCCTGGCGCAGGAAGGAACGCAGGGCTGCGGCAAAGGTGAGACCGATGCGCTCGTTGATGTTCACCTGATTGATCCCGTACACCGGGATTTCCACGGGGTCCTCTGCGGTACTGATGTTGCAGTCACCGGTGTTGAGGATGTTTAGGGCGGTATAGAGGGTCGTGGTCTTGCCGGAACCCGTAGATCGGA
>JAKCBU010000299.1 GCA_021839095.1 Pseudomonadota bacterium
GCCGCCTCGGCCTCGGGCGCCGAAAGATGCGTGTCCTGAAAAAAAGCGCCATGACCCGCTACACCTTGCGCACTGCTGTCGTCGCTCATGATGGTCTCCTTGGCCGTCAGGCCATTCGTTGCGAGTGAACGTTGTTACCTTTCTCTATAGTGGACCAGTATGGTCTACAATGATTCCGTTGCCAAGCAAATGGTTTCATGATTACTGCTGGGGAAGGGCCCGGCGTGGGGGCGACGGGAAAGACCGTTTTGTTTATTATCTATTTTAAATCAAAGTAACCAGGTGCTCATGGGACAATCGGATCTGATACGGGTGGTGCTGCTGTTACTGGCGCGTGTTCCGGAGCGTCGCCGCGCATTCTATCTGGCACCCGCTGTACGGGGTAAAGGGTGGCTGCCCAACCTCGTCTGGCGCCCCGCCACGCGGGATCACTCTTCAGGGACGCCGGATCGAGCTGGATTTATTGAACGCTCCATTGCGCGCGGCGGATTATCGCTGCTGAACTTTCGGGAGTATCCGTTCTGAGCGTTCGGACCATGCCGCGTGTCGCCATCCTCTCACGCCATGCCGAGCTCTATTCGACCCGCCGGCTGCTGGACGCCGTTGCCGCGGTGGGGGCCGAACCTGTATTGATTCAGCCCGAGCGGTGCCTGCTCCTGCTGGATGAGATGCAGGCCCATCTGTACTACGGATCCTCTCTGGTGGCGCCTTGCGCGGCGGTGATTCCGCGAGTGGGGGGTCCGATCACGCGTCTGGGGTCACGGCTGTTGCGTTATTTCGCCGGGGCAGGAAGCCGTTGCCTCAATACGGCGGAGTCGCTGGAGCTCTCCCGCGACAAGTTCGCCTCTTTGCAGGCGCTGGTCACGGCGGGTGTCGCCGTGCCGAAAACGGCCTACTTCACGCAGATGGAACAACGCGATCTCGCGATATCGGTCTTGGGCACACCCTTGGTGCACAAACTGCTCCATGGTTCTCAAGGGGTGGGCGTCCATCTTGCGGATACACCCATGGTTGCACGGGGGATGCTGGATACCTTCCTGCATCTGCAACATGAAGCGATGGCACAGCGCTTTCTCGGTGGACGCCAGGATTTCCGGGTACTGGTGCTGTTCGGCGAGGTGATCGCGGCCATGCGCCGGGAGGCTTCTACCAAGGATTTCCGCAGCAATCTGCACTGCGGAGGGCGGGCGAGGGCGTTGCCGGATTTGCCGGAGGAGTGGGCCGCCATCGCCCGCCGGTCGGTTGCCGCACTGGGTTTGGGTTTTGCCGGGGTGGACATCATGTTGGATAAGGATCATTCACCCTTGGTGCTGGAGGTGAACCCGGTGCCCAGCCTGGAAGGGATAGAGCGGGTCACGGGCCAGGATATTGCGGGCAGGTTGGTCAGGACGCTTTTGGGTGAGACCCCGTCCCCATCTCCTCGACCGCCGCCGTGATCCAGTTTTGGGCTTGCTGGTTGAGAACAGCGGCTTTGCCTTCGGCGGCCAGAACGGGTCCGATGCGTAATTCGACCACACCGGGCCGTTTGCGCCAGTCCGCGCGGGGCCAGAAACAGCCGGTATTGACGGCAATGGGCAACAGGGGCGCGTGCGCGCGGATGGCCAAACCGGCAGCGGTACTGCTAAAGGGGCCCACCGCTCCGCAGGGGTGGCGGGTGCCCTCCGGAAAGATCACCACGTTGAAGCCCGCCGCCAGGCGAATCTTGCCTTCTTCAATCACCTGCACCAAGGCGCGTTTTCCGGCGTCGCGGTCGATGCCGATGGGCCAGGACAGGCGTAGGCCCCAGCCAATGATGGGGATGCGGAGGAGTTCCTGCTTCAGTACGTAGGAAAGCCGCGGGAAGATGCACCAGAGCAACAAGGTTTCCAACGCCGATTGATGGTTGGCCACGACGACACAGGGTGCGGTCGGGATATTTTCGAGGCCGGAAATCCGATAGCGCAGACCACAACTCCAATGGAGCCAGCCGACACCAGTCCGCGCCCACAAACGGCTGTTCCAGACCCGTGCCGACAACGGCAGCAAAGCTACGGGCAGGGCGAAAATGGCCCAGATCAGGGTCCAGGCGGTGAAACCCACGTAGAACAAGCTGCTGCGCAGGGTACGTATCATGGGGCGCCGATGAGGGTGTGCACCGCCGCGCTGAGGTCGGCGAAGACGGGGTAACCCGCCGCTTCCGCTTCCCGGCGCGCACTTCGTCCCTTACCGGTGAGCACCAGCATGGGTCGCGCACCCGCGCTGCGCGCCGCGACCAGATCGCGCATGCTGTCACCGATGGCGGGAACCTGTTCCAACGAGACTTGTAGACGTTCTTGTATTTCCTGAAACAGGCCAGGCGCCGGTTTACGGCAGTCGCAGTCAGCTTCCGGTGTGTGGGGACAGAAGAAAATGGCCTCCACCCGGCCACCTACCGCCGCGAGTTCCTGACGCATGCGCAGATGGATGGCGGTCAGGGTGCGAATATCGAAAAGTCCGCGCCCCACACCCGATTGGTTGGTGGCTACCACCACCTGATAACCCACGCGATTGAGTCGCGCGATGGCCTCCAGGCTGCCGGGAATGGGACGCCACTCGGCGGGGGATTTGATGTAGGCGTTACTGTCCTCGTTGATCACGCCGTCACGATCCAGAATGACCAACTGCCCCATGTCAATTCCCCTGTAACTGCGAAAAATCCGCAATGTGCAGGAACGCTTCTTGGATTTGGGCGAGTAGCGCAAGCCGGTTTTGACGCAGTACGGGATT
>JAKCBU010000300.1 GCA_021839095.1 Pseudomonadota bacterium
GGCCAGCAAGGGGATATCCTCGGGACGCTCGGCCAGGGCAGGCAGCTCCAGCGTGACGACGCAAAGGCGATAATAGAGGTCATCGCGGAAACGCCGCGCGGCCATCTCCTGTTCCAGATCCCGATGACTGGCGGAAATGATCCGTACATCCACAGGGATACTCTCGGTGGCGCCGACCGGTCGAATGACCCGTTCCTGCAAGGCACGCAGCAGCTTGACCTGCAGGGAGAGGGGCATATCGCCAATTTCATCGAGAAAAAGGGTGCCGCCCTCAGCGGCTTGAAACAAGCCCTGATGGTTATTGGCAGCGCCGGTGAAGGCACCCTTTTTGTGCCCGAAGAGTTCCGACTCCAGCAACTGCTCGGGAAAAGCCGCGCAGTTCACCGCGATAAAAGCATGATTGCGGCGGGGACTGGCCTGATGGATGGCTTGGGCCAGCAACTCTTTGCCTGTGCCACTGGCGCCATGAATGAAGACGCTGGCGCCCGAAGCGGCCACCAGGCGGGCCTGATCCAGTACCGCCTGCATTTTGGGACTGCGGGTCAGGATGCGCTCCCAGCCAGAATCCTTGCCCGGTTTGCCCGATGTCGGCAATACCGCCGCTGTCAGGCTGAAGGCACGCTCCACCTGCGCCATGAGGTCCTTGCCATCAAACGGTTTGGTGAGGAAGGCAAAGACCCCCTGGTCGGCCGCCAGCAGGGCATCGGGAATAGAACCATGGGCGGTGAGGATAATGACGGGCAGAGTCGGATAATCACGGCGAATGGCGTCCAGCAGGGCCATGCCATCCATCTTACCCATCTTGAGATCCGTGATGACCAGCGCGGGATGCTCCATCGCCAGCACCGACAGCGCCTCATTCCCGTCGATGGCCGTATTGACCGCATAACCGGCACTTTTCATACGCAGGGACAACAACCGCAGGAGATCAGTGTCATCGTCTACCAGTAAGATTTTACCCTTTTCCATAGCTGTCTAGCGTCCCTGCGGTAAACGTGCGTTTTTTTCGATCTGCACCAATTCGTTGAGCTTTTTGCGGAGTTCCATCTCGCGCTGCTGGGACTGCGCCAGGCGATTTTGCAGTTCGTTCACCCGTGCCTCCAGTTTCTGGTATCCCGGATCACCGGCACGGGCATCAATAAGCTGCTGGTTCAGGTTGGCCGCTTCCGCTTTTTCCGAAAGGCAACTCGCCGTAATCGGAGTGACTTTTTCCAGTGCCGCGATATGCGCCTGCAAGGCCGTCAACTCGCTCGTTTGTATCACCTGTTCACCCGGCTTGAGGATCACTGTATTTGGGGGGAGTAGCGGCGGCGGGGTCGCGCAACCCGCCAGAGTCAGCACGGTGAGCACCATGGGGAGCAGTATGATCCGCGAGCGGCAGGAGCAGCCGAAAACAGGCTCCTGGCGTTTCTTTATCCAGCAATTCAAGACTTCCCCCATAACTCAAGACATATTCTCTGGCGATAGCCAGCCCCAAGCCGCTGCCTTCAACCTTTCCCGTATCCGAGGCCTCGCCCCGGTAGAGAATATCGAAAATCTTTTCACGCTCTTCAGGCGCCACGCCCGGCCCTTCATCCTCAACATCGAGGACCGCCCGTTCGCCTTGTACCTGTAAATGCAGTCGTATGGTAGCGTTTTGTGGCGAGAACTTCACGGCATTGGAGAGTAAGTTATCACAAATAGTCCGCAAACGGTCGCTGTGGCCGCGCACCTGCACCTCCGCCAGATCGACAGCCAAGTGCAGGGACTTGCTACGCAGGCTGGGCTTATAGCTCAGCAACAGGTCCTGCACAACGGCGGTCAGGGAAATATCCTGCACCATACCGGCGCCCACCGGTCCTTCGGCCAGGCTGAAGCGCAGAAGATCCTCGATCAGCCGTTGCAGACGCAAACTGTTGTCACGCACGATGTGGACGATTTCCTGCTGTTCGGCGCCCAGTTCGTGTCCCAGGTCTTCCTGCAGCAGATCCGCGCCTTCGCGGATTGCGGTCAGCGGCGTCTTCAGCTCATGGGAAAGCTGCCGCAGGAAATGCAGCTTGGCCGCCTCCAACGCATTCATCCGATTACGCAACCACTCCAACCGGTCGCCCAGACTGGCGATATCCCTTGGCCCCTGCACGGTGATGGGTGTTTCCAGATCACCGTCACCGAGACCGGATACCGCCTGATCGAGGCGCCGGATGGGGCGGGTGATCAGGACGATGAACAGAATGGCAACCGCTATGGAAAGGGGGAGCACCAGCAATACCTCCACGATGGTCAGGCGCTTGATCGCCAGCGCCCGGGTACCCAGCTTGGCCACCTCGGTGCTGATTCCCTCGTTCACATCGCTTTGCAGGCGTTGCGCCTCCCCACTGGCGCGGCTGAAATCACTTTCCAGCGCACTGCGGTTCCCCTCCAGGGACACCAGCGGCAACAGTTGGCGGGCGCGGGCCAAATGCGAGGCCAGCCGTTCCAGGCGTTGCCGGTCGGCGGTGGATGGGCCCGCCGCGGCAAACTGGGCGCTGGATTTCTGGTACCCCGTAAAGCTCTGATCGTAGAGCACCAACAGCGCTTGATCCTGTAACACCGTGTACTGCAGACCATAACGCTCCATGGATCGCACGGCGTTGTTCATCCGGTTGGCGGCATCGCTCATGGCCACTGCACGCAGGATGCTCACCTGCCCCTGCTCTGCAAAATGCGCGATGGCGACAGTCACACTGACAATGACCAACACCAATGGCACGATGGCCAGACCAAAAC
>JAKCBU010000301.1 GCA_021839095.1 Pseudomonadota bacterium
AACACTCAGCGGGATGCGGACCGTCCTGCAAGCCACTGCGCCAGTCCCAGTAATGCCGCGCAGATTAGGAAAAAGGCGATGCTCCAATGGGTCATGGGCCATCCCGCCAGACTGCGGGCTCCGGCGACGGCACAGGAGCCGTGCCCGGAAAGCGCCGATGCCAGGCCGTGTCCCCAAGGCCCGGATCCTTGGGCCGCTGGAAAGAGGTTGACCGCCGTGCAGCTTTCCACGGTGTGGACCGCCCGGGTGGCGAGATGCCATTGCCATCCCGCGAGGGCGGCGCCGGTCAAGGCGGTGGCGGTGGCGGTCCACCATAATCCGCGCCGTATCCATCCCGTCCAAAATAATCCCGGAAGCACCGCGGTGAACATGGCGAAGTCGGCCGCCCGCTGGTATACGCAGAGACTGCAGGGCGCATAGCCACGCGCAAATTGCAGCCACAGCACGAGCGCGAAAGCCCCCGCCGCGGAGAGTGCCACCAGTCCGGCGATCAGGCGCGGCGCATTCATGAGGCGTCGAGTAAGGCCTTCCATTGGGCGTTATCGGGCAGACCGGAAAGGTAGTGGATGGTGTTCCCCTGGCGATATACCAGCAGCGGGACGCTGATGACGGGAGCGCCTTCAAGCTGAAATTCCTTGCCTTCCAACAGGGACTTGTTGAAGTGCAGAACGCCCCGCATTCTTTCCACACGTTGCGGGCTGGCGGGGGCGATGCCGCCCTGCGGCCCGCTGCGCTGCACGCTGAATTGGACCTCGTTTTTTTGGAGCGCCTGCACCGGGTCGGCGGCGGAGAGAATGGCGGCGGCCTTCCCTGCGCTGCTGGGTGTCAGGAAACCAACGATAATGAAACGTACCCGTAACCCGCCATTGTCGATGGGATTTCTGAGCCAGGTATAGATCTGGTGGCAGTAGGGGCAGTTGGGGTCGATAAAATCGTAAATCACCGCCCCCTTGCGGCCTTCCTGGATATAGTGGGTATGACCGAGCGCCTGCCAATAACGGAGGTCATGATCCGCGGCGGCGGGTGCCGCATGGGCGGTGCCGAGGGTCACGGCTGAAATGACCATGCCCCAGGTCGATGACCGGGTCCATCGTAGAAGATGACGTACGGGGATCATGGTGCCGATTTCTCCGGAAGGGACGACTGTACGCGCAGCAGGGCGATGCGTTCCCGGCTATAGAGCTCGTAGCCTGAGTAGATCTCCCGAGCGCGCAGTATCTCGGGTAATCGCGCGCGTAAGGCTGGAATATCGCGGGTCGGCAACGCCAGGTACGCGGTGCCCTGACCATCCGCAACGATGTGTGGAAGTTCCTGCAGATTTTTAAGCGGGTGGTTATGCATGGCGCCACGTCCGGCATAAAAGAGGAAGCTGGGCTCAAACCATCGCCAGGTGGCGATGGCATAGGGTCGAGTTCCCTCACTGGCGCGAATCATGCGACCCATGATCACGGAAGGCTTGAGCGTGTTCAGGGTGGGCATGGCGAGGAGTACCAGGCAGGCGGTGAGGGTGACGGCGCCCGCACCCAGACTGCTGATGACCGGCAGCAACAGACCGCGCCAGGCGAAGGCCAGCGCGAGTAAGGCAGCGGCGATATACGGCAGCCCCAGGTAGGCTACGGAGCCCAGGGGAGGCAGTTGCTGGGGGGCCAGCCAACCGCCCAGTATCGCCAACGCCACGCCCACCAGCAGCAGCGCACCGAGGGAGAGCAACACGCCCCGCCGGTCGAGCGGCCGCGTTTGGCTGAGCGCGGCGTAGAGACGCGCCGCAATGAGGCTGAAGAGGGGCGGGTAGGCCTCCCAGACGTAGTTGGGGAGTTTAGTGGCGCCGAGACTGAAAAAGGCGACCCAGACGATGGCCCAGACGAGCATGAACGCATCGGCGGGTGCCTTTTGCATCAGGGCATCCCGCCGTTGCCAAAGCTCCGCGAAGGTTTGTGGCAAGAAAATCGTCCACGGCAGTAAAGCGAGGGCAATGGTGAACAGATAATAAAAGGTCGGGCCCCGATGCCCCTGCATGGCAACGGCATAGCGATCAATATTCTGCTGGCTGATAAATAACCGATCCCAGACCCAGTGTGTCTCTATCCCCACCGCTAGGTACCAGGGCAGCGTGAGGAGCAAAAAAAGCGGCACTCCCCAGACAAGGTGTCCCCGGCGCCAGAGGCTCGGTAAATCCCGCCTCAGCAGCAAAAAAATCACGATGATGAGACCAGGCAGGAGGAAACCGATCGGACCCTTGGCCAGGGTTGCCAAAGCCATTGCCCCATAGGCTACCAGGGCATCGCGGCGCTCCTCTTGGGGGTAAAGATAACCCCGCAGATAGGAAATCAGGGCGATGGTGACAAACAGAATCAGCAGGGGATCCGGTACGGCGGCGCGGAAAATGATCTGGCTGTGCAGGGCGGTGGCGGCCAACAGGCCGGTCAGCAGCGCGGTCTGCTCTCCGTAAAGGCGGCGTAGGGCCAGCGCCAGATAGAGCACCAGCAATGCGCCCATCGCCACGGAGCCGATGCGCAGACCCCAGCTATTCAATCCCAGTAAGCGCACCCCGGCCCACATCAACCAATAGTTGAGGATAGGTTTGTCCGGGCGCAGTCCTTCATTGAAAACGGGCACCACCAGGTTGTGGTATACCATCATTTCTTTCAGAGCCTGGGCGTTGTTGGGTTCATCGGCGTCCCAGAGGCTGGTGTCCCCGGTATGGAAAGCAAACAGGAGATCGGAA
>JAKCBU010000302.1 GCA_021839095.1 Pseudomonadota bacterium
AGCTTCACGGGCGTGGTCCTGGTTTCTGGCGGGAACCTTCGGCTTGAGCATATCGTTCCAGTCCTTGAAATCCTTGGGCGGAAAGACCGTGCGGGATGTGAAATACGGCATGGTGAATTTCAGGTTTTCCTTCGCCAGATAACGCTCCATGTGAATAGCGAATCCGCGCCCGGCGTCGTCATTGTCGAAGGCCAGCACCACCTCCTGCGGCTCATTCTTGCGAATCAGCGCGGACAAGGACTTTTCGGCGGCGGCTGACGGGGTGCCGCCGATGGAGACATAGACATCTCCGGGATGGCGCCCGTCCATCTGCGCCTTGGAGAGCGCATCAATGGACGATTCACAGAGGATCATCTTCTGGCAAAATTCAATATCGTCCGGGCCGCGTTCATCGGCATTGTCAAAGTCCTTATGCTTGAAAACGGCGATTCCGCGATGGCCATGGAAGCCGTTAAAGGTTTTCTCCTTACCAGGACCTTTCTTCTCCCAGCCCGCGATGACCGGTTTGTTGTCCTTGTCGATGGCCACGTGAGCGAAGGCGACATTGTGCAATTCGCCGCCCTTGCCGGGTGCAACCCCTGCCGGGTGCAACCCTTTTTCGGTCTGGTGAATGTCGGTGCGGATGCTTTTGCCGTAAGCTGCCAGGGTCTCCGGTTCCAGCCCGCGCTGTGCGGTCAGGTAGTGGATGGACTTGGGAGAGAGCGGGGATAACTCTTTCCATTCCGCCTTGCGGTCCTCGATTTGCGGGAGCTTCACCACGTCGGCGCTACGGCTTTGCACCGGCATTTTCCACTCAGGTCTTTTATCGCCGGAAAAATCCCGAAGATATTTGCGTGCATCGCCCAGGGAGCCATTGTTCAACACATGGGCTTGCGTAAATTGAATGACCCCGCCCTTATCCTGGTCCTTGTTCTGCTGGTGAAAGTAGAAATTCTTGTCGGGACTGACGACGATGGAGTCTCCCGCCGGGCCGCGATACTTCTCCCAGGCGCGCGTCGATTCCTTATCGTCCAGCGTCCAGCCGTGGGCCTCCACGAAGCGATTCAGAGGAATTTCGGCGTTGAACCGCTGCAGCTCATCGCGCCCGGCGTCCTGGTAGCGGTGATCCAAATCATTCAATAGCGCGGTGGCTGCGGCGGATTTCTCGGGCTGCGTGTACAACGAAAGGGCATTGGCGGCTTCACGGAAGCCGGTAACCCCATGCGCCTGCAGGAAGTTGATGGCGCTGCCCTTGTTGTCCTGGTGATTCTGGTCGCGGTAGAGCCACTTGCCGTCTGGCAGACGTGAGACGCTGAGTCGCTCGGAATGATCAGGACTTTCCGCCTGGAACCGTCCAGGACCGGTCTGCTGGATGCCGTAACCGTGGTCGGCCAGAATGGCGGGTAAGGGAATACGGGTTAGGGTGTCGGTATCGATCGCTGAATTTGAATTGAACGACATGGCAGGTCTCCGATAAGTGGTCCTGCCTTGTGTACGGACGCCGGGGAACCTGATCGCAGTTTGTGGTGGGTGTGGTGGGAAAAGAAAAGGCCGCTTGCGGCGGCGAGTCGGTCAGGCCCTGGATGGGAAAACGATGAAAAAGCATCCATGCCCGGCTGCGGGTGTTACGAGGCCACTTGCCCGCTTGGCGAAACCCCTTGCAGGGTGCAACCCAATTCCATTGTCAACGCTCCTTGTCAGGCCTCTCTTGCTGTGGGGTAGAGCGGTTTGTCCTTTCCGGTCTCCGCGCCTCGTCTCTGCGCTGGGGCTGTTTCGACTGCATCGCTTCCCGTTCCAACTGCCAGACCTTTTGCAGATCGGCATCCCGGACTTGAATGCCCAGACGGGCGGCGGCGCGGACGGCTTGCTCCCGAAAGGCGGATGAACCGGTAATGTCCACCGCGCCATACTTCTGTGCTGCGATGAGCAAGGCGGCCTCCACGGTAGATTCGGCCCGATCATGGACATCAATACGCGGGCCGGTGTCGGTGAACAGATCACGACCCTGCGCGTCGCGGTAATGGATCAACTGACGGCGGTGGTCGATTTCATGATGTAGCCTGGAAAGAATGGGCTTGAGGTCTTCCAGTTCTTCGCCCTCGATGCCGTTCTTTTGCTGGTTCTCTTTCCGCCTTTCCCGATACCGGATTCCCCGCAGGGCGGCCTTGGCGGACTCATCCTCTATCGGTGGGGCGGCCTGCTGTTCCAGCCAGTCCCGCCAGACCAATGTGCGGGGGAGTAAATGACGCTCTTTCAGGTGCTGCTTCTGTAAGGTTTCCTTCTCGCTGGCCGCTGTATACGCCCATAAGGAAGTCGCCGCTTGCCGGCCCATGCCGGTGGCGACCTTGCGCGTGATGAACAGGGACTTGCGGACTTTGTGGTCCTGTCGTTGGGCCTCACGTTCCACCTTCTGCCGTGCCAGTAGCGCCTTGCGGGCATCCCGCCGGGTGTCCTTGATACGCTGTTGATCCAATTGATACCTGGTATGCAGATCCTCGCGGGCCTTTTGCCGCTCGGCGCGGCGCCTGGCGCGTTGGCCGTCTCCACCATCGTGCGGGACGGGTCCGTCCTGCTCGTGGCCGGATTGCGCTTTATGCAAGAACTCCTCATAGGTGGCCCTGCGGACGGCGGTGGTGGCTGGTTTTTTGGAAAAGGAAGGGGAGGGCGGCGTGAACGTCCCCAGCCGTTGCTCCAGCCGCATTTTCGTAAAGTTCCGGTCCAGCTTGGAGATCGGGCAGGCAAG
>JAKCBU010000303.1 GCA_021839095.1 Pseudomonadota bacterium
CCGGCTCCCGCCTGCAACTGGAATTGCTGCCTGCGGCCCTGCGTAACGGTCTGCGCTGGATCGCCTTCGACCGGGCGGGTTACGGAGCATCGGACCGACAGCCGGGACTGACCATGACCGAAGTGGCAGCGACGGGCGAAGTCTTGGCAAACCATCTGGGGCTGGACGCCTTTCACGTGCTGGGTTTCTCCGGCGGTGGTCCCTACGCGCTGGCCTGCGCCCGCGCCATGCCGGGGCGGGTGCGCACCGTGCATCTGGCGAGCAGCCCGGGACCAGCGGAGCTTCCCGGGGTACGATCCGCGTTCGGTCTTCAGGACCACGTCATCTTTATCCTGGTGCGCCATGCACCGTGGCTCTTCAGGGCGTCGTTGCGCCTCAGAATGGCGGGCGTGCAGCGGAGGCCGGAGCGCTTCGTGGCGCAGTTCGCGGCAAAGATAGCTACCCAGGACCATGCCCTGCTGGCGGCGCCCGACGTTCTGGCGAAGCTTTGCGACGACTTGCGGGAAGCTTTGCGGCAAGGGACTGCGGGGATGGCTGACGATTTCGCGGTGCTCAACCGCCCCTGGCCCTTCCGCCTGGAGGATATCCGGGTACCGGTGCATGTCTGGCAGGGCGCACAGGATCATGTGAACAATCTGCGGGTCGGTCTGGCGATAGCTGCACATTTGCCCACGGCGCAGCTCCATCTCCTGGAGTCAGGCTCGCATATGCTGTTGCTGACCCATGCCGCGGAGATCCGTGCGGCGTTGGACCAGGATGCGGCACTGACCGCTTCGCAGGAACCCGCTAAATGATACCGGGAACAAGGCAGTACGTGCAGTTGCGGTATTCCTGATAAGCGATCCCGAAGGCATCCGCGAGTATGCGTTCTTCTTTGGCGATTCTCCAGAGGTAGGCCAAAATGACAGGAACGACGATCAGGGTGGCGGTGGCCCAGTAGCCAAACGACAGCGCCAACCCCAAAAAACAGAGCAGCGCTCCTGTATAGGACGGATGGCGCACCATGCGATAGGGTCCATGCCGGATCAGCCGGTGGCCGGGCTGAATGGCCAGATCCACGGTGAAATATCTCCTCAACGTCATGATCGCGTAGGTTCGCAACATTAGCCCCGCCATCAGTAACGAAACCCCCACCCGCGGCAGATAGAGCGCGATATGTGGCTCCTGGCGGACTTCCAGCGCCAACACGCAAGCCCAGCTTCCGACGCTGGACAAGATCACGACGTTGAATATTTTTGAAGACCCGCCATCCTGCCTGTTCGCATTCATGGGGGAACGGAAAAAGTATTCCAGATACAACTCCAGCAATATCCATGCCGATAACAGCGCCAACAGCAGAATAGCAGATACCATCATTCCTCACCGCCCTTGAGCCGCCTGCGCCGATCACCAGCGATGGAACAGTGTACCATCATATCTCCGCATCCTGAATGCCTGAGATTATCCCGAATGTTGCGACGGCTATTCAACCCCGGTGCGTTTGCGAATGAGCCACCCAGGCAAGGCGGTGGGGTCGGCAAAACACGTCGCGGCACCGCTGGCGTCCAGGCGTTCCGCGTCGTGTACGCCGCAGAGCACCCCCACCGGCAAGACCCCTGCGGCCACGGCCATTTCCATGTCGTGCACGGTATCGCCCACCATGATGGTCGCCGCGGGGGGTAGGCCATAGTGCCGTAGCAGTTCGCAGAGCATCAGGGGATCGGGTTTGGATCGGCTTTCATCGGCACAGCGGCTGGCGCTGATGCAGGCGGCGAGAAGGGGATGCTCGCCCAGCACCCGATCCAGACCGCGACGGGTTTTTCCGGTAGCCACGGCAATCTCATAACCGGCGCCAGCGAGTTGCACCAGCGCGTCTTCCACCCCGGGAAAGAGGGGCATTTCGCGAACCGGGGTGCCGAAAAAGCACTCCCGGTAACCCTCCAGAATCCGTTCCCGGGTAGGCTTATCCGCATCGGGGGCGAGGGCCGCCAGGGCGTCTTCCAGTCCCAATCCGATAATTTCCCGGTACTGCTGTGCACCGCGATCCGCCAGCCCTGCATAGGCAAAAGCATGGGACAGACAGCCGCAGATGGTGGAGATGCTATCCATGAGGGTACCGTCCCAATCGAAAATGATCAGTCGGCAATCGCTGGGGGGCGGAATCATCCGGCGGATTCCTTACGCAGTTGGGTCAGGACGGCCTGCAGATCAGCCGGTAGCGGGGCCTCGATGCGCATGGGTCGGCCGTCGTGCGGGTGGCGGAAGGCCACCAGGGCCGCATGCAAAAAAAGTCGCCGCAGGCCCAGGGCGCGCAGGCGCTGGTTAAAGATCGCATCGCCATATTTCTCATCACCCGCCACCGAATGCCCTATCGCTTGCAGGTGAACCCGAATCTGGTGCGTACGCCCGGTATCGAGGTCGGCCTGCAACAGCACCGCGCCGCGGAAATATTCCAGTGGCAGAAAACGCGTATGTGCGGCCTTACCCTCCACCGGGTCCACCCGCACCATGCGCTCGCCGGACTGCAGGGTGTTCTTGCGCAGGGCCAGACGTACGGAGCGCGCCTTGCCCTGCCAGTCACCGGTCGCCAGCGCCAGATAACGTTTCTCCATGAGGCCTTCCCGCAGGGCTTCATGGAGCGCACGCAGCGCCGAGCGTTTCTTGCTGAATATCAGACAGCCGGAGGTGTCGCGGTCCAGGCGATGTACCAGTTCCA
>JAKCBU010000304.1 GCA_021839095.1 Pseudomonadota bacterium
CTCATTCGGCCTTAATAGCCGCACCTTACCTCGACTTGAGACCAGGATGTGCGCCTCGACTAGCCCCGCCACGCTCGTGTTCTTGGATTTGGAGAGCTGTTCGGCGATCCCGAACTCCCCCTCGTCAAAGCTACACTGCTCAAACCATGTGAGCGCCCAGCGCGAATCCGCATCGAAGTCGCCCTCCTGCTCCGCCAACGCTTCATCGAGTGTCTGGTTGATGAGGGTCAGCGCGTCACGCACGGAAAGTGGTTTGCCTTCGGCGTCGAGCACTTTGGCGTAGCGAGTGTAGACCGCCATGCCTGGGCCGATGGCGGCCTGCTCCAGATCCACGGGGGCGATGTTGCCGCGTTGTAGGTGAGCCAGTGCCGCGGGCAATTCGGACTTGAGTGCCGCAACGAACTCGCGGCGTGTGGCGATGGATGCATCCACCGGACGTGGGCGGCAAACGAGGACGATGCTCGATGCCAGGGCATTGGTGTCCAATCCAATCATCCGCTGCTTCATCTCAGTTCGCAACGGCCAAGTGCCGGTGAGCACGAAGTCCGCCCGGACTACTGCGTCGAGGAAGGTCTCCCAGCCGGTGCTGGCTGTACCCTCGTCGCTCTGGCTCTCAGACTGCTTGAAGGCGTAGTAGACGGTGACCGGAAAGGCCGGGTGTGCCTGTTCGGCGAGACGGTGCATCGCCTGCGTCATGCCAGTCAGAAAAAACGCTTCCGCCTTCTCTTTACTGCCGTGGCGGTAGGGTGTGGCCACAAGCTCTTCGGTCTTGGGCACGGCGAGTGTAGCAAACAGGTCCGGAAATACCGGCCTCAAAGATCTGCGCAACCAAACATAGAAAAAGTCCGACAGGTCGGCGTACCCGATATTGTCGTAATACGGCGGGTCAGTAGATAGGACCTTGTTGGCAGAAAGTTTTTGGGCGCTCGCATCACCATGTTGGCTATCACCAAACCCCCATCTCCCAATGTTGTTGATGGACTGAATCGTCCATTCGAACAAATTGTCGAAACTGCCGCCCTTACTGCAGAACGGATTTGCCTCTGGGTAGTCCCACATCATCGGGACCGCTTGGCGTGCGAACATATTACTCAGCTGCTGGTTCGCGCCTTGCCATCGACCAAGCGCTGTCCAGTAGTCTGCGCAACGGTCCACGGCAAATGCCAAATACAACCCCACCGCCTCTGCATAGGCCAGAGCCCCTGTACCCCCTTCGCGAAGGGGTTTTTCATCATCCGGGAGACCTGCAGCGATGGCGTCCGCTTTCACACGATCACGCGCCTCCTGCGCCAGGTCGGAGAAGGTGGTCAATGCCACCAGCTGGCGGGCAGTGAAGAGGTCGGCGAACATCGTCAGTCCGTAGTTCAGCGTCCAGAAATTGCGCGGGTCATCTGGCAATGATCCTTCTGGTCGCCACTCCGGCTCAGCCTTGTGCGCGACCGCCTCGTGCTCGCGGGTCGGCGCAATATACACCCGCCCACGCGTACCCTCAGCGACAATAGCCATCAGCCGTGCGCCCATGTGACCGGCGCGGCCCTCCGCCTTGATATAATCACCAGTTATTGGGGTCCCAGACATCACACACTGAAAATTCGCCCCCCGCGACAGCTTGGTGCCATTCTTCGCCGCCTCAGCATCTTCAGGCTTCCCCATTTTCACTGTGAACCGATAACTGTCCCCCTCGATCACCGGCTCAACGTACGATTCCTTGCCTTCTTTGGTGGATAGCATGAAGGTCGAGGCAAGCGGCACGTCCACGTGACTGAACGCCGGGTTGGGGCTTTTCACTGTGCGCGCCCAGAGCCAGGCAATGACGGTGAGCTTCTGTCCTATGAAGGGCCCAAGGTCGGGTCGCGGATTATGAGGGTCTTCCACCATCTCTGCGGTGATGGCGATCTGCGGGTAGAGATGACCGATGCGCTTTTCGGCCTCGTCGCGCATCCATTGGCCGTAATAGCGCACATCCTCCGCAAGCCCGGTCGCACCCTTCCAACTGCCGCTGCTCACGGTATCCTTTTGGGATTGCGGGTTGACCGGGGGCTTGCCCGCAAACTTCGGCGGAATCTCGATCATCGCTTTGTTGATCAGCACGGCGACCGGATTCAAATCACTTGCATAGGCGTGAAGCCCCAGCCGTTGGGCTTCTAACGGTAAGGCGCCTCCGCCCGCAAAAGGGTCATGGAAGGCCGGCAGGGTCTCGGGATCGAAAAGGTCCTTCGCACGAGGATGGTCGGCATTCTCGGCGCAGGTGGAGCGCCAGCTCCGCCAAATCTCGCCGCGGGCCTGCTGTAACACGTGTTCATTCGTGGTGTTTTCCCATAATACGAGGTCTTCTATGATCCGAAAGAGTCGTTGGCGTTCCTGCTCCTGCGACGCCTCCGTCGGAAAGAGGTCAGGATGACTTGAGGGGTCATCGACCATTTGCGCAAAGATGACGGCGCGGGCGGCAGCCAAGGGTCGGCGTGCCCACCACAGGTGGAGGGTACTCGGGTGCCCATGACGGATGGATTTTTCCCGAGCGCTGGCTTTATTGATGGCGTCCAGCGGTAAGGCCACTTCGATGAGCTTCTTGTGTGTCAAGGGGTTTCCTGGGTGGCTAGGGATTGAAAACACTCCAGTATCCGGTGGACCTGGGTATACGGGTTATAGTCGTTCATAGCGGCGCCGCTTTCGAGCCAACGGGCATTGTCCATA
>JAKCBU010000305.1 GCA_021839095.1 Pseudomonadota bacterium
ATCGCACTGGTATTGATCCTGCAGCCACTTGAGGATGACCGAGGTATCCAGACCACCGGAATAGGCGAGAACGACTTTCTTGACCATGCATCAATCTCCTTGCAGTGCGGCGACGGGGCCGATGCCGAATAAAAATTCCACCAGGGCTTTCTGGGCGTGCAGGCGGTTTTCCGCCTCTTCCCAGACGACGGATTGGGGGCCATCGATGACTTCGGCACTCACCTCCTCACCACGATGGGCGGGAAGGCAGTGCATGAACAGGGCGTCTGGCGCGGCGCTGGCGATGAGATCGGCATTGACCTGGAAGGGGCCGAGAATCGCCTTGCGCGCGGCCGTTTCTTTTTCCTGCCCCATGCTGGTCCAGACGTCGGTCACGATCAGGTGGACGCCGCGTACCGCGGCGCTCGCCGTGTGCTGGACCGTGACGTGGTTATCACCGGTTCGCAGCATTTCGGCGGTGGGCGCGTAACCCGCGGGGCTGCCGATGCGCAGTTGAAAGTCGAAAATCCGTGCGGCCTCCATCCAGGAGTGGGCCATGTTGTTGGCGCCATCGCCGATATAGGCCACGGTCTTGCCGCGCAGATCACCCCAGTGCTCCGTCGCGGTCATCAGATCGGCCAGGAGCTGGCAGGGGTGGTGATCGTCGGAGAGACCGTTGATCACCGGTACGCGCGAAGCGGCGGCGAAGCGGACGAGATTGTCATGACCAAAGGTGCGGATCATCACCATATCCACCATGCGGGAGATCACCTTGGCGGTGTCCTCGATGCTCTCGCCGCGCCCCAGTTGGGTATCGCGTGGTGAGAGGAAAAGGGCGTGGCCGCCCAGTTGCGCCATACCGGTCTCAAAGGACACGCGGGTGCGGGTGGAGGATTTCTCAAAGATCATCGCCAGCGTCCGGCCCGCGCAAGGGGTGTAGCGCTCGCCCGCATGCTGGATTTTCTTCAGGGCGATGGCGCGTTGCAGGAGCGCGCGCAGTTCCACCGGACTGAGGTCGGAGAGCCGCAGAAAATGACGGATGCTCATGTGCCGGACTCCAGAAGCTTGGCCAGGCCAGCAACGAGCAGGTCGATTTCCGCTTCCCGCAGAATCAGCGGTGGCAACAGACGGATCACCCGTTCGGCAGTGACGTTGATAAGCAGACCGGCCTCCAGGGCGCGTTCCACCAGACGCTCGGGTTTATGGGCCAGTTCGATACCCACCATCAGACCCATGCCGCGTATCTCCAGCACCTCGGGGTGTCCGCCAAGACGCTCCTGCAGGCGCTGCCGGAGCAGGACCCCCATGTGTTCCGCATGGGCAGGGATGGCCTCTTGCCGCATGGTGTCGAGCACCGCCTGGGCGGCGGCGCAGACCAGAGGTCCACCGCCGAAGGTGGTGCCGTGCTTACCTGGTCCGAAGAGCGCGGCGGTCGGCTGGCGGGCCAGCATGGCGCCGATGGGTACCCCGTTGCCCAGTCCCTTGGCGAGGCTGAGGACATCGGGCCGTAGGCCGGGAATCCGCTGGTAGGCGAAGAAGGTCCCGGTACGGCCAATCCCGGTCTGCACCTCGTCCAGCATCAGGAGCAGCCCGTGCGCATCGCAAATCTCCCGCAGGCCTGTGAGGAACCCTTCAGGCGCTGGGTGCACGCCGCCCTCTCCTTGGACCGGTTCCACCAGAATGGCGCAAATGCCGGGATTGGCCTGCACCAGCGCCCGCACCGTGTGGAGATCGCCATAGGGCGCACGCACAAAGCCTGCCACCAAGGGACTGAAACCTTCCTGAATGCGCGGATTGCCGGTGGCCGTCAGTGTCGCCAGCGTCCGGCCGTGAAAGGCGTGGGTAAAGACCAGAATCTGCGGTTCGGCGATGTTTTTGCCATGGCCGTGGAGATGGGCGATCTTGATGGCCGCCTCATTGGCCTCAGCGCCACTGTTGCAGAAAAAGGCGGCGTCCATGCCACTGATCTCGCAGAGGGTGTCGGATAACCGTTCCTGCGCGGGAATATGGTAGAGGTTGGAGGTGTGCAGCAGCTGTCCGGCCTGCGTTTGCAACGCGCGGGTCACCGCCGGATGACTATGCCCCAGACCACAGACGGCGACCCCCGCCAGCGCGTCCAGATAACGCCGTCCCTCGGTATCATAGAGCCAGACGCCTTCACCGCGCGCGAAGGCGACGGGCAGGCGGGTGTAGGTGGACATGAGTGCCATCAGACCCGGACCTCCCCATCCAGGGCGAAAGCGGCGTGCAGGGCGCGCACGGCCAGCTCCAGATATTTTTCTTCAATGACTACCGAAATCTTGATCTCGGAAGTGGAAATCATCTGAATGTTGATGTTTTCCCGCCCGAGGGTCTCAAACATGGTGGCGGCAATGCCCGCATGGGAACGCATACCGACCCCGACCACGGAAACCTTGACGATATGGGTATCGCCGCGCACCTCCTCGGCACCCAGTGCCCGCGCCACATCTTGGAGGATGTCGCGGGCCCGGGCGAAGTCGTTGCGCTCCACCGTGAAGGTGAAGTCGGTTTTGCCGGCCTCGGAAACATTCTGGAGGATGACGTCCACATTGATGCTGGCCGCAGAGATCGGACCCAGGATGGCGGAAGCGATGCCCGGGTGGTCGGGTACACCGATCACGGTGACTTTGGCTTCATTACGGGAGAAGGCGATGCCGGAGACGCGGGGAGCTTCCACAGATCGGAA
>JAKCBU010000306.1 GCA_021839095.1 Pseudomonadota bacterium
CGACAATGAGGTGCGGGCGGTACTGGCCCATGAGATGGGGCACGTATACAATGGCGACATGGTGAGTACCACCTTGCTGCAGGGGCTGATGAATACGTTTGTATTCTGGTTGTCCATGCTCGCCGCACGGCAGTTTGATGACCGGCCCATGGTTGCTTTTGTGGTATCCATAGTTCTGCAGGTCGGCCTGTCTTTCCTGGCGCTGATTCCCATCACTTGGTTTTCGCGCCGTCGGGAGTTCGCAGCGGATCGTTTTGCCGCCGAGCAGGTGGGCGTGGCCCCGATGATCTCGGCCCTGCAAAAACTGCAGCGGGGTGCGGAAGCCCTGCATGTGGTGCATGACGCGGTGCGCGATCCTATGGCGACAGCCTACATTTCCGGAAGCTGGCGCGGCTGGTTTGCCACCCATCCCAGTCTGGAGGCGCGGGTGGCAGCCCTGCAGGCGTTGCAAAACGGTTATAGTTACCAGTAGTTGGTATCGCGATGGAGGAATTGGTCTTTGATGCAGCCAGGAGGCAGTGCAGTTGCGCCCTGAGGGCGTTCGTCCGGTCCTCCTGCAGTGCCATGACCGGTCAGCCCCCTTCCCCGACCCGGAGCAGGCCGACGGCAATCTGGTCGCCATCGGCGGCGATTTATCCAGGGAGCGCCTGCTCTTGGCGTATGCCCACGGCATCTTTCCCTGGTTCGGTGAGGAAGACCCCATTCTCTGGTGGTCACCTGATCCCCGCGGTATTCTGGAGCCCCCGGCGATACACGTCAGTCGCAGTCTGCGCAAATCCGCCCGTAACCGTGACTGGCAATATCGCATGGACAGCAATTTTTCCGGTGTCATCGACGCTTGCGCCGCGCCGCGCCCAGGGCAGGGAGATACCTGGATTACTCCGGCGGTGCGGGCCGCCTACCTGGACCTGTTCGCGGCCGGAACAGCACATTCCATAGAAGTCTATCAGCAGGACCGTCTGGTCGGGGGGCTTTACGGCGTAGCCCTCGGTGGACTTTTTTTCGGGGAGTCCATGTTCAGCCGGGTGCCCGATGCCTCCAGGCTGGCTCTCGTTCTGCTGGCGCGTCATCTTCAGCACTGGGGCTTTGGCCTGATCGATACCCAGTTCATCACCCCGCACCTGCAGAGCATGGGCGCGCGGGAAATGCCCCGCCGTGATTTCCTGCGCGCCCTTGCCGATCTGCGCACCCAACATACGCAAGCAGACTGGAACATCTCGTTACCGCTGCCCGGGATGTTTTAATCATGGCCTTTTATTTGTCCGCCTTGCAGAAGTGTCCCTACCTGCCGGATCAAGAAGAACTCCTGGTGCTCAGCGATCCTCGGGAGATGGTGGGCAGCGCCCAATATGACCAACTTCTGCAGAAAGGATTCCGGCGCAATGGTCCGGTGGCCTACCGCCCGATGTGCCCGCAATGCGATGCCTGCATTTCCGTGCGCATCCCCGTTGCGGAGTTCCGGCCGGATCGTGGCCAGCGGCGTACCTGGGCATGCAATCAGGATATACAGATACGGGAACAGCCCCCCCACTGGGAAGCCGCCCACGCGCGTCTCTTCGCCGAGTATCAGTGTTCGCGGCACCCAGGGGGTGGCATGGACGAGCATGCGGATCGCTTGTACCGGGAAATGATGGTCGAGAATGGTGGCGTGGATGCCCGCCTCCTGGTCTTTGAGCAGGATGAATACCCTTTGGCGGTGGCACTGGTGGATGTGCTCGACGGCGGTGTCTCTGCGGTTTACACCTTTTATACACCAGATCTGCCGCAACGCGGCCTGGGTATTTTTGCTATTCTCAGCCAGATTGAATGGACCAGGAAGCTGGGCCTTCCCTATCTTTATCTGGGCTATTGGGTCGCCAACAGCCCAAAAATGGACTATAAAAAGCGCTTTTGCCCCCTGGAGGGTTTTGTGGCGGGCGACTGGCGATTGCTGACAGCGGCGTTCCAACGCGGATGAACAGTGCCGCACCGGACATTTTCAGCACCTTTTCACCGTGGACCATGGCGGGGGTGACCGGCCTCCTCGGCAGTGCTTGGGCCTTGTCGGCTTGGCAAAAGCTGGGGGTGGGCAAAGAACTTCTATGGTCGGCGGCCCGGGCGACGGTTCAGTTGGGGATCATGGGGTTTTTGCTGGGTTGGCTGTTCCGCCAGCATCAGCCGTTTTTGCTGGTACTTTTTCTGATAGCCATGATCCTGATGGCCGGTCGTTTCAATCGTAAGCGTGGTGCCGGTATTCCGCACGCCTATTGGATCGGGGTGATCAGCATCACGGTGGCGACTACGGTCACCCTTGGTTGGATGCTCCTTTCCGGGCTGGTGTTCTGGCGAGGCGAATCATTGGTCCCCATTGGCGGTATGATTATCGGCAACGCAATGAACGCCGTATCGCTGGCACTTAACCGTCTGCGCAGCGAGGTGGACCAGCGTGAGGCGTTGTTGCTGGCCATGCTGGCGCTGGGCGCCACGCACCGTCAGTCGATGCGCAGCCTGTACAGTATGGTGGTACGCAGTTCCCTGATTCCGACGATAGACAGTCTGAAAAGCGTCGGCATGATCCATATTCCAGGAATTACCGCAGGAATGATTCTCGCGGGTATGGCGCCCCTTGCCGCGGTATCCATGCAATTGGTGGTGATGGTGATGTTGACAGCATCTGTCACCCTGAGTGT
>JAKCBU010000307.1 GCA_021839095.1 Pseudomonadota bacterium
GTGGGAAGTGATCAACTTCATGATCGTTGCGGCCGCGGTGGGCGTCACGCTGGAACGTAAGCAGCGTCGAGAGGAGTTTCGTATTGCCCCGTTGCGGCCTATTCCCGCAGTACTTCACACAGCGGGTGGTCGGCGCATGGCGATACGCCTCACCGATTTGTCGACAGGAGGAGCTTCTTTTCGGATCACGGGCCCGACGCCCGCAACAAAAGGTTTCCAATTGAAGGAAAATCTCATGCTCTGGTTGGAGAGTTCGCGCCAGAAAGGCCTCGTTATTTCTATACCGGCGAGAGTAATGAGCGATGTCGCGGGACGTGTGGGTGTGCAATTCCAGTATCAAAACATCCAGCAAAAGGCGGAGATAGTCGATTTGGTCTACGGCGATAGCCAACACCTGGAAGCGCGTCTTGAACGGCGGCGTAAGCGGATCTCATTTTTTGCGGCCTACCTTTATATTGCAAGAAAATCCGCTGCAGGACTTGGAAATCATGTCCAGTTTGTCATGCTCCAGAGTGTGTACGGTGTAATGCAAGGCCTCCATCGGTTATTCATGGCACCGATGCAATCTTTGTGGACTGTGGCTTTTCCCCGCCGTTTGACCACAACAAATAAAGCGAAAAGGGATTGATGATCATGAAACGCAAATACGCTGCCTCTGCGTGGTCTGTGAGTTTTGCCTGCGTGTTATTGAGTGCGGCGCCGGCGATTGCGCAAACCAGTGCCGGCGGGCCGGTCAGTCTGCCGTTATCGGCTCTGGTCCAGGGCAAAAAGGTTACCGTGCTCCGTTCTGGGCACGAGACCGCTCAGGTAGTCTGGAAGATCGAACCTCACTACAACGCGCAAGACGCGGCACTGCAGATACGCTATTTGACGAGCCCGGATACCACGGCGGGTTCCCAGTTGGTGGTTTCCGTCGATCACAGGATTATTGGTGCAGTTTCTCTGAATCCTGAGCTTCCGCGCGGGAGTTTCACGGTCCTGCTCGGTCGTCATGTCTTCACTGCCGGAGCCTATCCTCTGGAAATACAGGCATTGCCCGGACCCGGGGCGCACCATACGCAGGCTGGTTCCACGGGGGCTTGGACCCAGATCGACTACAGTGCCTCCCGGCTCACGTATACGCCGCGACGTATTCCTTGGCATCATCTGGATTTTTCGCGCTTGCCCGGGATGTTGAACGAGTCCGCACTGGATGGTGTTCTGCCTTTACCGGTCCAGTTTTATGGGGCCGCCAATCCGACGCTGCTCACGGCGGCGCAGGAAGCGGTGGCGGGTTTGGCGCTCCGCACCAGCGCCCTGTTGCACGTGGAGGCGCAAATGGGTCCGGTGGCCGCCACCACGCCCGCCGCCTCCAGCGATCTGGGGGTCTCCGCCATGATGGGAAAATCTTCCGCACTGCCCGCGACCTTACAGCCGCGAACGCCGATTACGGGTCCGACGGTACTTCTGGCGCACGATCCGGGCAACCCCCTGGGCGTCATTCTAATTTTCACCGGCACCAACGATGCCCAGGTGCTCGAAGCGGCCAAGGCTTTTGCGGTAAATCGAACGACTTTACCGCTGGGTCACCGCTGGAGTATCACCGGTAGTGATCAGCAGATGGCGGCCCTGCAATTGGGTCCTCAAGATGCTGCCTATCCGGGGGAAAAGGTCAGTCTGCGTGATCTTCAGGGTCCCGACTCCCCGTTGAACACGCCCCACGGTACTGCCGATATCGCCTTTTGGATGCCGGGGGGCCTCTTTGCTTCGCGGCAGAGTAATCTGAAAATGAAATTGACCATGGCCACCGAGCCTCTGACGAAGTCGGCCAGTCGTCCCATCATCACCGTGATGGCCAATCATCACTGGATTTCAGAATGGAAACTCACGCCGGGTGTGGCTAATTACCAAACCACCATCCCTTTTTCGGCCCTGGTGGGCGGAGAGAATCACATCACCTTCGACATTGCCGGTGGCAAGGTATCCGTTTTTCCCGAATCCACCCTGCAGCTGCCCGCTACTCACCGCTATGCGGTCTTACCGGACTTTACCCTGTTCCGGAGTACCGGGTTCCCTCTGGTAGTGCATGGCGCTGGGCGGAATCTGTCCGTATGGTATAGCGAAAGAACGTTATCGAATTGGTCTGCGGGACTGACCTTGTTCGGGCGGCTGGCGCAGGTGGCCCACTCGCCATTGTCGGGCACCCAGGCGACCTTTTCGATGCCGGATGCTGGCAATGTTCTGGCCATAGGGACACTGTCTTCCGTCCCTGCCTCTTGGTTGTCCGCAAGCCCCGTGCGCCTCCAGCAGAATGGCATGGAGTGGCAATTGTCCGCTCGTCAGGTCAAGGATCATCCATGGATAGGCGCGACCCAGCCGCAAGCAACCGCCTATCTGATGGAATCACGCACGCCCTATAAGGGGCACGTGGCGGTCACCTTTCTCGCGAAGGACACGCAAGGATTGACGGCCGCGGCCTGGAATCTGGTGGCGCCGTCCAGTTGGGGGAAATTGCAGGGTGACCTCGCCTGGCAGAATAGTCGGGGCACCTACGTCTCGACCATGGTGGGTCCGCATTTCATGTATGGCGATCGACACAGTGGCTGGTTCTGGATCTTTTTGTTCTCGGTCAGACCCTGGCTTTGGGTGCTGGCCGGTTCGACAGCGGTATTGTTCGCCACGAGATCGG
>JAKCBU010000308.1 GCA_021839095.1 Pseudomonadota bacterium
GATCTGCTGATCGTGCGGGAGCAGCGCTTGGGGGTTGCCTTCGAGGACGCCATAGATCATCTGGCGCAACGGGTGCCATCGCAGGACGTGCAATTGCTGTCCTCGGCTCTGCGCATTAGCCGGGAGGTGGGGGGGAATCTTGCCGACACGGTGGCGCGACTGGGGGACACCACTCGCAAGCGGTTGATGATGGAGCAGAAAATCAGCGCATTGACCTCGCAAGGCCGCTTGCAGGGTATGGTGATGACCGTCTTGCCGGTGCTGATTGTCTTTGCGCTCTTGCATATCGAGCCGCAGGCCGTGGGTGCGCTGTTTAATACGATGCGTGGCTGGGCGGTGCTCGCTATCGCCACATTGTTTGAGGTGCTCGGCTATTTCTGGATTCGTAAAATCGTGAGCATCGAAGTATGAATACGCCATGGATCGTATTATTGGCAGTCGTCTCCGGGATTTCCATCGGATTTTTTGTGTACGGGCTGGGCATGCTGACACGGCAGATCGAGCCGTCGCCGCGGGATTACATGGACCCCTTGCCCAAGGGCTTACGCCTGCTCTGGCCCCTGGTGCAATTCATCCGATCCACTTTGGTCGTCTTTATCCCGGATCGTTTCCTCCGGCGAAACCACCGGCGATTACAAAAAGCGGGCGTCCATTATCTGCTGAGTGCCAGAGAGTTTATGGCGCTCAGGGTCATCGGTGTCCTGGCCCCTCTGGTCGTTGTCTTGTTATTCCATATGGCATTTGGGCTGTTCAATATCTGGCTGAGCCTGCTGGCCATGTTGATGGGCAGTTTTTATCCCGACTGGTGGTTGGTCGAGCAAGCCAAGCGGCGGGGACGGCTTATTCTCAAGGAACTGCCGGTTTATCTGGACTTTATCACCCTGATGATCGAGGGTGGACTGAATTTGACGAGCGCTATGCAGGTGGCGGTGGAGAAGGGACCGCCGGGCCCTTTGCGGAGCGAGTTGAGCATTATGATCAGCGAATTGCGTTCAGGGACGCCAAAGGCGGATATTTTTCGGCGCGTTGGGGAGCGGGTTCCGTTGCCGGAGATGCGGAGTCTGGTCAGTGCCTTGATCCAGTCGGAAGAGCGGGGCGGTGATCTGGGGCCGGTATTGCGGGCGCAAGCGGAACAACGGCGTGAAGAACGTTTTCTGCGTGCTGAAAAGCTGGCGCTGGAGTCGCCGGTCAAGTTGCTGGCCCCGTTGATCGTCTTCATCTTCCCCGTCACCTTTCTGATGCTGGCTTTTGTCATTTACATGAAGTTTCTCCAGGAAGGTGGGTTTTGACACGCTTCCTTCTGGGGGACATTCCGGTGGAGGTGCGGTTCAAGGATATCAAGCAGGTTCGTCTGAGCGTGCATCCGCCGGACGGTCATGTGCGCATTTCTGCACCGCGACGCATAGACATGGACACGGTTCGCGCCTTCGCCATGAGCAGACTGGAATGGATCCGGCGGGTGCAACGCAGGCTCCGCAGCCAGGAGCACACCATGCTCCATGCATATCTGGATCACGAGAGTCACTTTGTCTGGGGGCAATGCTATCCGCTGGAAGTGCGGGAGCACGATGCCCCGCCACTGGTGGAGTTACAGCACAACCGGCTGCTGCTGCAACTGCGTCCGGGTAGTCGCCATGAACGCCGCCGCGCGGTGTTGGATGCGTGGTATCGACAGCAGGTGCGTCAGGCCGTGCCTCCCCTCATCGCAGCATGGGCGCCGATGATGGGGGTGCGGGTGGGGGGACTGCTCGTGCGGCAGATGAAGACCCGCTGGGGGAGTTGCAATACCCGCAGCCATGACATCCGCCTCAACACCGAGTTGGCCAAAAGGCCGCCCAGCTGTCTGGAATACGTGTTGGTCCATGAAATGACCCACCTGCTGGAGCCTTCTCATAACCACCGTTTCAAGGCGCTGATGGATCGATTCATGCCCGACTGGCGGCAGCGCAGGCATCAACTCAATGATCCACCCGTGCGGCAGGAGGCGTGATGTCACACATTGCGCGATCGTTCCGTACAGTCCAAAATCCACTCCTACACGAGGGGGAGGGGACCCATGTTTGACAATCTGACCCAGAAACTTACTCAGACCTTCAAGAATCTGCGCGGCCAGGGGCGGTTGAGTGAGGATAATATCCGCGACGCCCTGCGCGACGTGCGGCTGGCGCTGTTGGAGGCCGATGTGGCCCTGCCGGTGGTCAAGGATTTCATCCAGAACGTGCGCGAACAGGCCATGGGCGAAGCCGTGGCCAAGAGCCTCACACCGGGGCAGGTCTTCGTCAAGATCGTTCATGACGAACTGGTGCAACTGATGGGTGCGCGGAATGATCGTCTCGATCTCAGTGCCCGTCCCCCGGCGGTCATCCTGCTCGCGGGCTTGCAGGGATCGGGTAAGACCACCACCAGTGCCAAGCTCGCCCTGTGGCTCAAGGATAAAGAAAAGAAGCGCGTCCTGATGGTCAGTACCGACGTCTATCGCCCTGCCGCCATGGAGCAGTTGGCGCACCTCGGTAAAGACATTGCGGTGGATGTATTCCCCGCCAGCGCCGATCAGCAGCCGGTGCGCATCGCCCAGGACGCGGTGGCGGCGGCGCAGCGTGGTGTCTACGACGTGCTGATCGTCGACACGGCGGGACGTTTGCATGTGGATGGCGAGATGATGG
>JAKCBU010000012.1 GCA_021839095.1 Pseudomonadota bacterium
GCGGATGATGCCCGGCGCGAGGGGGTTGGTGCTGTCTTCGTGCCGTGGTGCGGCACCGCAACTGTCCTGCAGATAGGCGCAGGTGTCCGCGTCATACCGTCCGCTTCCCTCACAGAGTTCGGCGAGGACGGCGCCGGCTTCGACGGAGGCGAGCTGATCCTGATCGCCGAGGAGGATGAGACGGGCGGAAGCAGGCAGGGCGCGGAGCAGGGCGGCCATCATCTCCTGATGGATCATGGAGGCTTCGTCCACCACCAATACATCGAGTTCGAGGGGATGGGCGGCGTCATGGCGAAAGCGGCGGCGGTCGTCGGGGTGGACGCCGAGCAGGTGGTGCAGGGTGCGCGCCGGACGCAGGCGGGCGAAGGTTTCGGCCAAGTCCATGCCGAGTGCCTGATTCCATTGCGGCAGGGTGTCGACAGCGCTTTGCAGGGATTCGTCGATGCGCACGGCGGCCTTGCCGGTGGGCGCGGCGAGGACGATGCGTAAGGGGGAGGTGCGGCTGGCCGCCATGAGCAGGGCGATGAGGCGGGCGACGGTGTAGGTTTTGCCGGTGCCGGGGCCACCGGTGATGATGCCGAAATGGTTGCGCACGGCCAGGGCGCAAGCGATTTTTTGCCAGGGGAGAGTCTCGCTGGATTTTTCGGGCCCCGGGAAGAGTCGCTCCAGCCAGCAGCGCAACGTCTCGGCGTCGATGACATCGGCGACGCGCTGCCGGACCCGCTGGCGCAGGGTCTCGGCGATGAACTGCTGGTCGCGCCAGTAGCGGCGCAGATAGAGACACCGCGCGCTGAGCACCAAGGGTGTTTCTTCTGCGCCCGCCGGATGGGGAACGGTGCCCTTCGTGATCTGCACGCACCGGCTTTGGGCGAGGGTCTCCGTCCACTGATCGGAGCGGGACCACGGATCGAGTGCGGTCGCCAGTAGGGCCCGCTCCGGCGCGGGCCAGTCCAGGAATCCTTCCGGCGCGGCGAGGAAGGTTTCCAAGGTGATGCAGGTGTGGCCCCTCCCCTCCAAGTGTGCGAGAAGGGCGCCCGCCAGCGGCAGGAGGGCGGGGGCCTGCGGATCCAGGCGGACGAGGAACTGGGCGAAGGCGAAGTCGAGGGGCCGCAGCCAGCCTTCCTCAGTCCAGGTGCGGAGTTGGTCCATCATGGCTGAGGTCATGGGCTCGCTCATGGCTGGGTTGCACGCTGCGGCAAGCCGAAGAGGCCGTCGAGGGCGTCGAGCAGGGCGAGGTCGGCGGGAAGGTGGAGCATGCCCCGTTCCGGTCCTCGCAATCCGCGCAGGAAGTAGAAGAGGGTACCACCGAGATGCGTTCCGGGCCGGTAGCCGCTGCCCATGCGCTGGCGCAGCAAGCGGTGCAGGGCCAGTTGATAGAGGCTGGATTGCAGTTCATAACGATGGCCGAGGGTGGCGTTGCGCAGGGCTTCGGCATGGTAATCGGCGTCGCCGCTACCGAGGGTGTTGGATTTGTAGTCAAGGATGTAATAACGCCCGTCCTGCTCGAAGACCAGGTCCATGGAGCCGCGCATCATGCCGTGGATGATCCGCTGAGGGAGCCTGGGGCGCCCGATGCCGGGGAAAATATGCTGTTGACAGAGCCGGTCCAACGCCTCACTGCGCAGGGCATCGCTGGGAAACCAGAAGGCCATTTCGCTCCGGGGGTCGCGGAGATCGCAGAGCGTCGCTGCGAGGGGGGCGAGGGGGTTATGGAGGATGGCTTGCAGCCATTCGGCGGTTTCTTCGGTCCAATCGCTCAGGCCGGCCTGGGTACAGGCCTTGTGCAGTGATTCGGCAAAGTGGTCCTGACCAGCTTGACCAAAACCGCTCAGGGCAAGCCGTTGCAGTTGCGCGTGGAGAAAAGTGCCGGCGTTCATACCCTGCGGATAGCGATGCCAGGGCGCGCCGGTCCGGGCGCGCCGGGGCGCCGCCGAATCGGCGGGAAGGTCGCGCACCAGGTGGGAGAAGCTGGCGACGCCCCAGTGCTTCTCGAAGCGCGCGGTATATTCCGCGGGCGGATTGCGGGTGCCATCGGGGTGACGCGCGACCCTCGTCGTGGGGAGGTGATCCGGTAGCGTCTCGACGGTAATCTCCGGGGAGCGTCGGGCGCAGTCGTCGAGCAGAGTGGCGAGATCACGGACGGGGGGGCATTGACTGCCCAACAGGTGGGCGATGGCGCTGCCGGTAAAGATCGGTGTTCCCGCCGTCTTTGGTGTGGCGAGACCCAGCCAGAGGGCGTGCTCGGCACGGGTGAGGGCGACGTAGAGGAGGCGGAGGTCTTCCTGCAATCGCGCCCTTTCTGCGGCCGCCGTGTCGCCGCTTTCCCAGTGGATGGCGGGCTGTCCTTCCGCATGCCGCGTGACGGTGAACGGGCTGGCCTTGGCCGGCTTGCAGGTGGCGATGAAGGGCAGGAACACCAGCGGATATTGCAGGCCTTTGGCGGCGTGGATGGTGACCACGCGCAGCAGTTCGGCATCGCTCTCCAGCCGCAGGATGTGGGCGTCGCTCTGATCACTCCCGGCGGCGATGGCCTCGCGCAGGTGGTGGATGAGGGCTTCGGGGCCGTCGAGGGTGGCGCTCGCCTGTTGCAGGAGTTCGCCGAGGTGGAGCAGGTTGGTGAGGCGGCGTTCGCCCTCGACCCGGGTCAGCAGCCGGGCGGCGATGCCGAACTGGTGGATGCTGTGGTGAAGCATGGCCAGCACGCCCTGCCGCCGCCATTGTCGGGACAGGTCCTGGAATTGCTCCAGTTGCGCCTCCCAGGCCGCTTCGTCCTGATTGAAGGCATCCAGGGCGCTGAGGGACTGCCCCAGCAGCGGCAGGGCGAGGGCGACGCGCAAGCGGCGGGTATCTTCGGGCTCGGCGACGGCTTCCAGCCAGAGGAGCAGGTCGCGGGCCTCCTCACTGGCGTAGACGGAATCCCGCTCCGAAAGGAAGACGCTGTGCAGTTGGCGGCGTTCGAGCGCCTGGCGGATGCTGGCGGCCTCAAAGCGGTCACGAACGAGAATGGCGATGTTTCTGGGTTGGATCGGCCGGGGTTCCCGACCCGCTTCGGCGAAAACGGCGGTGGGATCGGTCAGCAGGGTGGCGATGCGTTCTGCCGCCTGCTCGGCGCAGCGCTCCAGGTAGTCTCCTTTGCTGAGCGGCTCGGCGCTGACCCAGAAGGTGAGGGCCGGGGCGGGTGATCCACCGGTCTGCCAGCATTTTTTCTGGCCATGGGCCTGCACGGGCTGATAGGGGAGCGGGTTGCCGGTGCCGGGCGCAGCATAGGCAAAAGCGCCTTGGGAGCTATTTTGTTCGACAGCGCTGTAGAGGGTGTTGAGGGTGCTGACCAGTGCGTGGCTGGAGCGATAATTGGTGCCGAGCGCATAATGGCGGCCCTCGGTCAGGCGACGCGCCTGCAGATAACTGTCGATGTCCGCGCCCCGAAAAGCATAGATGGACTGCTTGGGGTCACCGATGAGCAGAAGCAGGGTGTCGGGGTCGTTGTCGGCGGCATGATAGATATCGTCGAAGATCTGATATTGCAGGGCGGAGGTATCCTGAAACTCGTCGATGAGAGCGACGGGATATCTCTGCCGCAGGCGAGCGGCGAACGCCGGTCCCCGGGTGTCGTCGTGCAGGACCCCGGCGAGACGCCGCTGGTGGTCGGTAAAGCCCACCTGCCTCCTCTGGGCCTTGAGCTGGCTCAGCCGGGCGTTGATCCAGGCGGCGGCGTGGGTGCGAATTTCGCCGTGCAGTTGGGTGAATTGTTGAGCGATGGTCTCTAGCGCACTGAACAGGGTATCCAGTACCTCGGCCGCGGGGTGAACGACGAGAGGCGGCTTGTTCTTGCAATAGCCCGGCAGTTTGCTGGCAGAAAGGCGCTGACATGTATCCGGTTCGCCGGGGATCAGTATATCGGGATGGTCGGCCCAATCACGCAATGCGGCGAGGGTTCGGGTGACCATAGCTGCGCTTAGGCTATTACCATTCAATGGATTGTTCGCTTTGGGACCGTTGACGAGCCCTAACAACCACTCCGCAAACGCATCATGCTCCGCCGCCCATCGCGCCTTGAGGGCGGCGAGTCGCCGTCGGGGCGCGGCGAGGGCATCGGGCAGCCAGTCCGCCAGCGTGGATTCGGGGGTGGGCAGGGGCGGATCGAGTTTGCACAGGGCTTCTGTCTCCTGCCGGACTTTACCGGGGCAGGAAAAGAGCTGGAGAACCTCACTGAGGGCGGGTTCGCCCAGCGGGTAGATTTCCTGCCGCCAGAAGTCGCGCACGGCGTCGTCGCGCAGATCGGTCTCATCCAGGAGCAGGGTTTCACGGAAGTCGCTGCCCGTGGCGAAGGCATGCTCGCGCAGGGTGCGCTGGCACCAGGCGTCGATGGTGAAAATGGCGCTGTCGTCCATGGCGTCGGCGGCGAGGGCGAGCTGGTGCGCGGCCTGGGCGCGGACCCTGGGATCGGCGTAATCGACCAGCAGTGCCTCGAGAAGGGCATCCGGCGCCATGGGATTGCCGGTGTGCCGGAAATACTGGGCGGCGGTTTGTAGACGGTCGCGAATGCGCTCCTTGAGTTCCTGGGTGGCGGCGCGGGTGAAGGTCATCACCAGAATGTCTTCGGGCAGAAGGGCGCGGGTGAAGCGCTCGCCCTCCGCGCCGTGCCCGAGGACCAGGCGCAGATAGAGGGCGGCGATGGTCCAGGTCTTGCCGGTGCCGGCGCTGGCCTCGATGAGGCGGCTGCCATGCAGGGGCAGATGCAAGGGATCGAGGATCGTGATCATGGGTGCGTCTGCCACACCAGCGTTTCCAGCCAGTCCGCGAAGGGGCGGTAAAGGGCTTCGGCATATTCCGCGAAGCCGCGTTGTCCCGGTCCGATTCGGGCGCCGCTGAGCGTGGCGAAATCGGGATAGTCGCGCAACAGGCTGAGATCCTGTTGCACTTCGCCGATCAGGTGCTCATTGCCGTCGTAAATCAGGGCCGGGTTTTTCCCCCGCAGGCGGGCAAGCGCGGTTTTGAGTGTGACGGGCAGGGGTTGGCAGAGACCCTCCTGCCAGAAGCCCAGCAGGTCATCCAGCAGTGTGGTGCCATCACCCTCCAGGGGCGTGGCGCGGATGACCCCGTCCCGGCCGACGAGAACGCCACCGCAGGGCAGGCCGATGACGGCGGCGAGCCTCTGCTGAAGCCAGAGGGCCGCCAGCTTGCCCCCATCGGGGGTCTTGCCGTCCTTGTCCAGCAGGCGGCCGGCATGGAGCTGGACGAAGGCGAGATCTCCCGACCGGTTTTGGCACAAGGTCGGCAACCAGTCCGCCAGACACATTTGCCCGCGGGTGTGGGTGATGACTCGTCGTTGTGGTGTTGCGATCCATTCCGCGCCGATCTCCCGCCAGGCGGTGAGGATGGGGGTGGCCTCGTCCAACAGCGTGGTTGCGGTTCTCGCCGCCAGACCAGCGAGGGGATACCGGCCGCTGCGTTGCTGCGCCCGCACCCTTTCGGCAAGGCACGCAGGGCCGTTTTTTTGCGCGGCCTTGAGCAAGTCGTCAAGCAGGTGGTAGGTTTCGAGGCCATCCAGGGTGAAGGGTTCGTCATCTTCCGCCGTTGGATCCACCGCGCTGAAAATGGTACGCAGGCGTTGCCGGTAAAAGGCGCGCGCCGGCCAGCGGAAAAACTCCAGCAGTGCGTCGAGGCGCCGCGGGGTGACCTCCGCCGGGACAGGGAGCCCGGCATCTTCCACGATCGTCCGTGGTGCTGGGTACCATTCGCGGGACCAGGTGCGCAGCCCTTGTTTGTTTTGCAGATAGTCCGGACTGAAGGGTTGGAGCGGATGGACGAAGGTGCGTTTTTCCAGCACGCTTTTTTCGTGACGTTCCCGTGCTTCTTCGGACAGCGGCCAGCCGTCGCGAATGGTGTCCCGCAACTGGGCCACCAGCAGGGAGGGCGCCAATTCCTGGTTGTTGCGCTGATCCCGCCCCGTCCAACTGAGGTACAGTTCCTGCCGGGCGGCGAGCAGCGCCTCCAGCATCAGATAACGATCGTCGTCGCGGCGGGAGCGGTCACCGGGGCGGGCCATGCCGGGCAGGGCCATGAGATCGAAATCCGGACGCGGGCTGCGTCGGGGATAATCCCCCTCGTTCATGCCGAGCAGGCAGACCAGCGGATAGGGTACGGCGCGCATGGGCAGAAGGGTGCAGAAGGTGACGCCGCCGCCGAGAAAGCTACGCCCCAAATCCGGTGCGTCCAGCATCTCCAGCCAAGCGCCGCGAAACACGGCGAGGGGGATCGCTGCACGGAAATTCGCCGCGTCGCAGTCCGCCTGCCATTGGCGCAAGGCTTCTTCCAGATGATGCAGCAGGACTTCGTCGTCGGCATCGCTGGCGCTGAAAAAGTCGGTGAGCAGGATGCGGGCGGTCTCGCCCCAGCGGTCCGGCGTCAGCGGCTCGACCAAGTTGTGCTGCCAGTGCTCCAGCTTTTCCAATAGTTGACTGAGGGGTCCGAGGAGCGCGGCATCCAGCCCGCCCGCCGCACCGTAGGCTTCGATCTCCGCGAAATGACTGTCGTCGCCGTTGGCGTAGCCGAGACAGAGGCGCTGCAGGGCAAAATCGCCGCTATTCTGGGGTCCGCAATGGGGCAGACCCAGCGCGGCGCGCTGTTCCGCCGAAAGGCCCCAGCGCCAACCCGCGCCGGCCAGCCAGTGCTGGATGATGGGCAGGTCTTCCAACGTCCATCCGAAGTGTCGACGCAGGGCGGGGCAGTTGAGGAGATCGCGGATTTCGCTCTGTCGACAGCGCTGCTCCGGCAAACGCAACAACCAGTCCAGAGCCTGGAGTACGGGCTGCTCGTCGCGGGCCCGCAAGTCGACGATGTGGTAAGGGATATAACGCGCATCGTCCCGCGCGTATTGATCGAAAGTGGCGCGAATCAAGGGGGCGAAGCTGCCGATCTCCGGTACCATGACGATGGTGTCGCGAGGTTGCAGTGTGCCGGTGGCGAAACGATCCAGCAATTGATCGTGGAGAATCTGCACCTCGCGCAACGCACTGTGGGCGATGTGAAAGACCACGGATGTGTCTCCGTCCTCTACCGGCGTGCAGGTCTGCGGACTGACGCCTTCGAGATCACGGATGCGGACCTGCAACTGACGCAGGAGAGTGTCGCCCCGATCCTCGCTGAAAAGATCGATACGTGGAAGGCTGCTCTGCTGCCGCAGCGTCATCGTTTCGTCGCACTGGTCCAACAGATTGAGAAAGTCACGACCCTGACGGCCCCAGGCGGCGAGGAGCGGATTGCCAAACTGATGCAAGTCTTCCGGCGCGGTGTTTGAGAGATCGCGACCGTGGCGCAGAGACTGGCGGCGGCGTTCGCGACGCAGCAGTTCGCGCCCGGAAACGATGTCGGCCCAGTGATAGCGGCAAGGGTTGGGTACCGCCAGAATCACCTGCATCCGCCGTCCCAGCGCGGCCAGCGCCGTCAGGCTCTGTTCCGGCAGAGTGGCCGCCCCGAAGAGCGTAACGCGGCGGGGCAACGGTGCCGCAGGAGGCTGCCCGGCGTTCAGGGCGGCGAGGAACCGGTCATGCACCTGCGCCCGGCCCAGGGCCCGGTCCGGTCCGTTCTGTTGCAGATCGCGCCGTAATGCCTGCCAGAGCCGGGGCTGCCAGCTTTGACCGGCGGGCAGGGCCATGCGCTCGCCGTCACCGCGCCGCAGCAGGGACTGGTCGGCGGCCCAGTCCGTGAGCCAGTCGCCACGATAAACCTGATACTGATCGAAGAGATCGGCGATCTGTGCGGCCATTTGCCAAAGCCGCTCCGACGCGCCATCCGGCTGCGCCGCCCGGTCCAGAAAATGTCGTAGAGGAGCGAAATCGGTCTGGGGCAGCAGTTCCGGCAAGAGGCGCATCAGGCGCCAGGTGAGGGGTGCCTTGTCCAGCGGCGAGCGGGTGGAGAGGATGCCTTGACCCAACACCCGTCCATAGCTGTCCCAGAGAAAGCGCCCTGGCAGGGTGACGCGCACCGCCGCGCAGATGCCTTCATGGGCCGCCAGGGTCCACTGCAGCCACTCGGCGATGCCGTTGCTCTGGACGAGAAAGATTTCCTCTTCCAACGCTTGCAGCGGGTGTTCGCGCAACCACTCCAGAACGGCATCGCTGAGCCATTCCAGGCGGTCGCCATGGAGGACGATGAAGCCCGGTTCGATGTCCTGACGGCTCATACGGGGGCGGGCAAGGTGCCGAGGATGGCTCCGGCGGATCGCATGCGTTGCAGAAAAGCGCGTATGCTTGCCTCCAGATTGCGCAGATCCGCCCCTTTCTCCAAGAACCCGCTTTCCCGCCACTGGGCGAAAAGGGCGGCGCCGGGCATGGGGTTCTCGCGCAGCGTGGCGAAAAGGCGGAGGCCAAGGCCATCCAGCACGATCATCTGCACGACGTCTTTCGCATCACGATAGAGAAAAAGCGGGCTGAATTCCGCTGTGAGCGCTGGTGCCGCCGTGAAGGCGGGTTCGAGAATCAGCCGTTGTACCGGGTAACGATATTGCAGTAGGGCATGTACCGGATTCAACACGGCGGGAGCGGTCCAAGGATCGCCGTCGGGCGTCATATGGTCAGGCGGTGGGTCCGCCTCCGCCACGGTCAGTGCGAGCTCCAACCACTCCAGGTGGGCGAGCTCGAGGGCGTAGGGCTGTGTCGCCGTCAAGTCTTCCTGACGGGCGCTGAGATAGGCGAGGAATTCATCCGGTATCTGCCGGAAAAAAGGGCTGCGACAGGCGTGTTCGGCGATAAAGGCGTCTCGCCATTTCCGCCATTGCGCCTCGCCCATCGCCCGTATCCAGTGAGGGAAGCAGGCCTGCAAGGGGGTTGTGAAATTGGCGACGAGCAGTTCGCGGTAGAGTTCCGCCGCCTGAGGATCGAAGCCGGGGGGGCAGGCATGGTCCGCGGGTCCGCGCAGGTGTGCGGCGAGGGCCGTGATCAGCCCCGGATCGTTTTTGGATTCAGTGGGTGCCACGGGCCGGCCGCGATTGGCGTGCGCCCCGGAGCTCGCCTAGAAGCTGCGGCAGGGGCGGAATTTGATTGTCCCATTCCAGCAGGGTGGGCAAGGCGCCGAAGAGATCCGCGCTGAGGCGTAGCAACTCCCAGACCGGTGTGTCCACCGCCGCATCGTGGGTGTCGATGAGCCAGCCCTGTGGGTGTCGGGCATAGCCGGCGATGTGCTGATAGGCGATGCGTCCGGCGGGCAGGGCGCGCAGAAAACCCGTGGCGTCGTAGTGATGATTGACGCTGTTGACGTGGAGGTTGTTGAGATCGAGGAGGAGCAGGCAATCCGCCTCTTCCAGCACCGCCAGCAGAAACTCCAGTTCCGTCAAGGTACTATGATGGAATCCGCCATAGTACGCCGTGTTTTCGACGATCAGTGGCTTTTGCAGGAAATCCTGTACCTGGCGGATGCGCCGCGCCAGATGGAGCACCATCTCCTCCGTGAAGGGCAGCGGCAGCAGGTCGTAGAGCTGGCCGTGATCGGCGCAGTAGGCGAGATGTTCGCTGTAATGATGCATCCCATGGATGGCCATGAAATCCTGGATGGCCTTCAGGAGCTCCATATCCAGTGGTGCCGGTCCGCCGATGGAGAGAGACAACCCATGACAGATGAAAGGATGTTTTTCGGTCAGGGCGCGGAGCCGCGCTGCCGGACGACCGCCGAAACCGATCCAGTTTTCCGGTGCCAGCTCAAAGAAATCCACCCCGTGCCCCGGCGTATCGAGGATCTGCTGGAGAAACTCGCGGCGCAGGCCGAGGCCGAGGGCACCCGGGCCTATCGGATGCCCCGCGGAGGGGACGGCATCGCGCTCAGGCACCCGTCCAGACCTGGAGAAATGAATCACGGCGGGGCTAATAGCGCCAGCCGGGCCAGTATCCCCAGCCCGGGCCAAACCACCACCCCGGGTAGTAACCGAACCCAAAACCGGATCCCATGAACACTTGCTCGTCCACCCGCGGGCGCGGCGGTTCTATCGGCCAAAGATAAACGGTGCTCGCCGCCAGTTCGGGGTAGGCATAGTCGAATTGCCCCACTTGATGATGTACAACCCTCTCTACCCGCCCGATAAAGGTAATCTCACGGCCCGCGCGATACAGCATCGGGTCATAAAAACCCGGAGCGCAGGCGATGAAACGGCCGATGTGGGCCTTTCCGCGTGCCGATCTGGGCCGACCATCGCTGGATAAGGGCTCACCCAGCACGGTAAAGCAGGTTTGCTGGGCCTCTGGGTGGGTATCGATGAGTGTGCCGCCCCAGCGCACCTCCTGGCCCTGATAATGGCCGGTTTGCGCGGCCATGGGGGAGATATCCGGAAATTTTCCACTCACTGGTGTCACCGTGGCGCAGCCCGACAGGCACGCCAGGGTCATCAGCGCTGCCACCATGTGCTGACCGGTTTTCGACATTGTTGAGATCCCCCTGAGAATGACCACGAATCCCCGCAAACGATGCGCAGGATGCCGCCTGGAGCGCGGTATCCGGACGGTCGTGGAACCAAAACCTACGGCGGTGCGTACCCTCGAATATCTGGCGGTCGTAACGTCCCAGCCGCGCTGGCCTCGTGCATTTTCACCTTCCTGGCGACATGAAATCACTTAATGGCGCGGATGGCAAGGCATCGTCCTGGCCATCAGATGTTTCCCCAATCCGGCTCGGCCAGCCGGAATGCGTTCTCCTGATACTGATAACGACGTTCCCAGGGGCGGGGGGTCAGTTCCTCCCGAGATTGCTTGACGGCCAGTATCTGATGCAGGGCGGACCAGTTATGCCAGAAGGCATAGGCGCAGCCGGCCATGTAGATGGCCCAGATGCGGTAGCGCTTGTCCCCGATCATGGCGATGGCTTCCGCCTTGCGCGCCTCCAATCGCTGCACCCAATGGATGAGGGTTTGGGCGTAGTGAGGACGGAGGTTTTCCACATCCAGCACTTCCAGGTCTTGCCCCGCCATCTCGCGCACTACCCGCCACAGGTGGGGAATCTCGCCATCGGGGAAAACGTATTTGTCCATGAAATCACTGCCGGAATGATGGCCTAGCTCGTCATCCTGCTGGCTGGCGGTGATGCCATGGTTCATCACCCAGCCGCCCTCCTTGAGTACCCGGTGGATTATCTGGAAGTATTCGCCCAGCTTGGCGCGGCCGACGTGCTCGAACATGCCCACGGAAGACACCTTGTCGAAAAAATCGCGTTCCGGGATATCGCGGTAATCCTGCAGGCGAATCTCTATGCGATCCGTCAGTCCTTCCCGTTCCACACGCTCCCTGGCGTAAGCGAACTGCTCCTGACTGAGGGTGATGCCGACGCCTTGAATGGCATAGTGTTTCGCCGCCCAGACGAGTAAACCGCCCCAGCCGCAGCCGATGTCGAGGAGCTTTTCGTCGGGCTGCAGATGCAGTTTGCGGCAAATGTGATCCAATTTTTGTTCTTGCGCGGTGTCGATATCCTCCGCACCGGTCTTGAAGTAGGCGCAGGAATAGACCATGTTGCGATCCAGCCAGAGTTGATAGAAGGCATTGGAGACATCGTAGTGATAGTGGATGGCCTCGGCATCTCTGGACTTGCTGTGCAAGGCCCTGTGTAGAATACCGATTTTTGGTTTTTTGGCGGGGAAGGCGCGATTCAACGCTTCCGCGACGGCCAGAATATCTTGGTAGCGACCGTCGAGGCCGATGCTGCCCTCCACGTACCCTTCGCCCAGCACATCGATCGCATTGCCCATGAGCAGGTTGGTGACGTGCCTGGCGGAATGCAGGCGCATGGTGACCAGCACCTGTTCGCTGAAGGCGTATTCGTGGCCATCCCAGAAGATGATGCGCAGAGGCAGCGGCTTCCCGTCCAGATTTTTTTTGACATGGTCCAAAAAGTTGGTGCGTAGATCCTTCATGTTGAGGCTCCTGTCCTGATCCAGTATGGATGGCGGGACCTTCGGCGATGGTCGGACCCGCCCTGGCTCAAGTATAGAACAGCGCGCGCCCTGCAAATTTCCCGGAAGCCCCGCCGGCAACCGGGTAGAGGCGGGACGCGGGTTCATTCGCAACCGCAATCGGCTTCCCAGCGCAGGATATGGCCTGGTGGCACCAGCTCCCGCAGGCGCGGCATCACCGCATCCACGGTCTCCGGTGCGTCAAAAAATTCCAGGACCAGCGGCAAATGCACGTTGAGGCGCAGAACATCGTCGGCATGTACCACCCCTTTGCTGCCAAAGCCGGCGATACCGCGAAAGGCGGTGACGCCATGCACCTTGTACTGGTCGTGGAGCATGCGGAAGATTTCCTCCATGAGATTGCGTCCGCCATGCTTGTCACCTTCCTTGATATAAACGCGTACTACGGATACGGTCGTCATGATGCACCTCTCAGATACTGCGGGAAATCCAGGCCCCGGCAAAAGCGGCACCGACGCATAGAAACAGCGACGTGAACATATACAGCAGGCCTTTGATGGCCTCGCCATTTTCAAAAAGCACCAGGGTTTCGAGGGAAAATGTCGAAAAAGTGGTGTAGGCACCCAGGCCGCCGGTGAGCAGGCCCGTGCGCAATTCCGGGCTCACGGAAATACGTTCCAGGGTCTCGAAAAACAGAAAACCCATGAGAAAACAGCCCAGGACATTGATGCTCAGGGTGGCCCAGGGGAAGCCGCGGCCGAATACCGTCTGCACCAGCAGGGTTTGTCCATAACGCGCCCAGGCGCCGAGCACGGCGAACAGGGCAATGAAGCCGAAAGTGGCGAACATCTCTACTCCTTCACATTACAAATAGAAGACACTGGCAAAAATAACGATCAACAATAGCCCGATATAAGCGAGGTAGGCATTGAGCGAACCGTTTTGCAAAACCAGACCGGTTCGGTCGCTGAGCTTCTGTACCAGGCGCACCACCGGGCGGAATAACCAAGGTCCGAAGACGGGCGCTTGGCTGTATTCAAACTGCAGGTCGCGCACGAAAT
>JAKCBU010000309.1 GCA_021839095.1 Pseudomonadota bacterium
ATCTGCCTGGTTTTCCTGCTCGATATGGCCGGCGAGCTTCTCCAGCCGGTTGTTGCCCGCCACCATCTCCATCGGCTCTACCAGGATACCATGCCCGCCCGGACCTGTGCCGCGCCGCACACCGCGAATATTGTCCGCCGCCCCATCGGGCAAATGCACGCAAGCACGCTGACCGGCCCAGTGGATCTTCGCTCCCGGTAACCGCAGGTGTCCCTGCAGGGTTTTCTGAATTTGTTCGCGCTCCGTCCTCAGTTCACCATGCAGTTGGCGCAGCGCCTCATTACCATCCTCGCGCACGTTGCCGTTGGGCAGGAGTACGGCGTCCATCCGGGGCAACAGGTCCGCCGCCGCATCCAGGCGCTCCGGTCCGGCGGGCAGAAGCGCCGGTCGGTTTTCCACATAAGGCCGCAACTGCACACCGACACGCAACGTCAGTGCGAGATTGCGAAAGGCGGTGCCGGCCAGCGCCGCCCCGGGCGAGGCCACCTGGCGGATGGCAGCCCGCACATCCGGCAGCTCCGGGAGGACTGGACCTTCACCGGATTCCAGACCCAGGCGGGCGGCGGTGATGGCCGCCTGCAACTGGCGGGCGACCGTCAGCGTGGGGGCGGGGGCGATATTGCGCGCGGCATCGGCACCGAAAGGCGTTGCGCAGAGCCTTTCGAGCAGCCGGCGGATGCCCTCGAATTCCAAGGGCTTGAGGTCAGCTTCCATGGGTACTCCTGGTGATTGGTTGGCAAAAGGGTCAAAAGGCGGGACGGTAATGCCAACCCGCTCAGTCCTGAAAAATCTCCCGCCACCAGCGCTTGCGGCCTTCGGGCACCACGAACTCCCCCAAAGGCTCGGGAGGAATCCGGGAGAGTATCCAGCCGGCCGGAACCACTTTGCCGCTGCTGCCACAGGACGCGCCCAGATTGTTGGGATCATAAATCTTGACCAGTTGAGGATGTTCAAAATCATCCACATAGACGATGCCGAGATATCTTTCTTTGTGGTCGTGATGCAACAGCATATCGATCGCACCCAGCACCTTGCAGAAGGTCGCCGCGTCCAGCGGCGCCTGCGGAAAATCCACCCCGACGAAATACACATACCATCCGCCGTCCGACTGTTCCACAAGCGTTTTCTGAAATGTATCCCAGCGCGCCCAGTCCCGGATGCCGCGCAGCATACCATTGTATAATTTTGTGAATTCAGACATCACACCTCCTTTACAACACCCTGGAAGCTGACCAGCACCTGGCGGCTGACTGGTCGCACCCGGTGTTCAAACAGAAAAACTCCCTGCCAGACCCCCAGCCTCGCCCGCCCCTCTCGCACCGGAATGACCAGACTGTTCTGGGTCAGTGCGCTGCGCAGGTGTGCCGACATGTCATCCGGCCCTTCATTGCGATGATGAAAGCCGGGATCACCATCCGGAACCATGCGTGCGAAATAATCGAGGATATCCCTTTGCACATCCGGATCAGCGTTTTCCTGCAACAACAGACTGGCCGACGTGTGAGGGACGAAGAGGTTCGCCCACCCCTCCCCGGCACGCACCTCCTCCAACCACTCCTGCAATTTCCGGGTGAGATCGTAGAGTCCGCGACCACCATTGTCCATCTGCCATGTACCACTGTACTGCTTCATTCCTCTTCCCCCTACTCCCCAGCCCCGGCAATACCTGTATTCCCGGATCGCTTGCCACGGCGCCGCGCCTGGAAAAAATCCCTCAGCAGAGTTGCGGATGGCCCCGCCAACAAGCCACCCTGCGCCATGACGCGGTGATTAAAGCGGTCATCTTCCAACAGGTGGTAAAGACTTTCCACTGCACCCGCTTTGGGGTCCGGCGCGCCATAGACGAGACGCGCAACCCGCGCGTGCAGCAGCGCCCCCACACACATCACACACGGCTCCAGCGTGACGTAGAGGGTGGTGCCGGTCAACCGGTAGTTTTGCAGGGACCGTGCCGCTTGGCGCAGCACGCGCATTTCCGCGTGGGCGCTGGGGTCGTGGTCCCGCACCGGCGTATTGTGCGCCGCCGCCAGCAGATGCCCGCCGGCATCCACCAGGACAGCGCCCACGGGCACCTCACCCTGCCCTGCGGCACGCGCTGCATGGTCCAGCGCCAGCGCCATCCACGCGGCATCCCGGGAATCGGGGTCTTCGTCCGTTACCATCATGAAACTCCTCAGATCACCTCACTGAAGACCGGATGGCCACTCAGCGCCGCCGGTGTTTGGGTGCATGGTAACAATTTCCGCAGCCACCCGCCTTGACAGAATCGGGAATGCTGCTAATTTCCTCCACCAGTTGCGCAAAAGCCTCACCCCTTGCGCAAGCGTTGTTGGCTTTTTGCAAACCGCATGGGTGTAGTATCCGTCAGACTATAAAAAGGGAGTAACCGTGCTGCGTCTACCAAGTCCTCCTTTGCTCGGCCTGGATATCAGTCCGGACGCGGTAAAACTCGTTGAACTCTCGAAGTCCCGGGGGAAGATTCGCGTCGAGCACGCCGACTCCGAAGCGCTTCCGCCAGGCGCAGTCAATGATCGCGACATCCTGGACGCGGAGGCTGTCAGGCGCGCACTGCGCGCCATTCTGGAACGATCCCGCATCCGGACCAAGGCCGTGGCGACCGCCCTGCCCGCCAATGCCGCCATCGTCAA
>JAKCBU010000310.1 GCA_021839095.1 Pseudomonadota bacterium
GTTGGGAACCCTGGCCCAGCAGCGGGGCGACTTACCCCTTGCCGAGAACGCCTATGCCCGCGCGCTGACCCTCGCTCCAGACAGTCTGCGCTGGAAAACCGGCATGGGCATCACTCTGGCACTGGCAGGCAACAAGGCCGCGCTCCCCTATCTGGAAGAGGCGCTGGCAAGCACCCAACCCACCAGCCCCCTGGCTGGCTATCTGCGCACGCTGTTAGATACATTGCATTGATCCGCCCAATGTAAGCGCCACCCATGCGGTCACAACGGGTTTTGGTCTGTGCCATGTATTATACCGTTTTGTCATGGAACCGTTGTTCTAGTGCCTGCGTCCGCCGCTTTCTCGGGCTTCTTCAGTGCTCAGTGCTGATCCGGGAAAAGAACGTTCAATTCCAGCACTTCAAAATCTCCCCGCCGCTCCATGCTCACCTTGATGTTTTCCTTGTCCACCGGGATATATTTGGCGATCACCGCCAGGAGTTCTTCCTGCAAGGCCGGCAGGAAGTCGGGGCCGTCGGCATCCCGCTCGTGGGCGAGGATCAGTTTCAGGCGATCCTTTGCCACATGGGCAGTTTTCTTGCGGGAGCCGAGGAAGTAATCGAGAAAGGACATGTCAGCCTCCAAAGAGTCGTTTGAAGAACCCCACCTTGACCGGCTGAATAAAGCGCAGAGGGCGCTCTTCGCCAAGGAAACGGGCGACGACGTCCTTATAGGCCTCAGCCACGTCGCTGTTTTCCATGTGAATGGCGGGTATGCCCTGATTGGAGGCCTGGAGGATCACTTCGGATTCGGGAATCACGCCCAGCAGGGGGGTGCGTAGCAGTTCCTTCACGTCTTCCAGGGAAAGCATTTCCCCATCTTCCACCCGCTTGGGGGAGTAGCGGGTCAGCAGCAGATGTTCCTTCACCGGTTCTTCCCCCTGTTCCGCCCGCCGCGAGCGGGCCGCAAGAATACCGAGAATGCGGTCGGAATCGCGGACGGAGGAGACTTCCGGATTGGTGACCACAATGGCTTCGTCGGCATGGTAGAGCGCCATGAGCGCACCCGACTCGATCCCCGCCGGTGAGTCGCAAACGATGTAATCGAATTCCTTGCGCAGCTCATCCATGACCGCCGTTACCCCTTCGGTGGTCAGGGCGTCTTTGTCGCGGGTTTGGGACGTGGGCAGCACGTAGAGGTTTTCACAGCGCTTATCCTTGATGAGGGCCTGCTGCAATTTGGCCTCGCCCTGGATGACATTGATCAGGTCGTACACGACCCGCCGCTCGCAGCCCATGATCAGGTCGAGGTTGCGCAGACCCACGTCGAAGTCGATGACGACGGTACGATAGCCGCGCAGGGCGAGGCCGCTGGCGAAGGCGGCGCTGGTGGTGGTTTTGCCGACCCCGCCCTTTCCGGAAGTGATGACAATGATTTTGGCCACGATTCTTTTCTCCAGGACTTAAGGGTTTAAAGCGGTAATATGCAATTGCTCGTCGCGGCTGTAAATCTGCGCGGCCTTGCCCCAGAGAGGGTGACCGGATTCCAGCGTCCGGTAGAGACCCGCGACAGAAACCAATTCTGCCTCCAGGCTCATGCAAAAAATCCGCGCAGCGTCCTGCCCGTTGACGCCGGCTAGGGCGCGGCCACGTAATGGTCCGTATACGTGGATGTTGCCGTCGGCCATGATTTCGGCGCCGGCATTGACGGCGGCGAGACAGACGAGGTCACCACCCCGGGCGTAGCTGCGTTGGCCACCGCGTATGGGGTGATCGATAATCAGACCGCCCGGACTTGCCGGGGTAGGTTTTACCGGCGTGGGCGTTTCGGGCTGTGGGGCAGCGTTACGCTCCTGGCCCCGCAAAATGGGAAGGTGCAGTGCTTGCGCCAGAGCCTGGTGGCCGGGCGCGGCATTGCGTAAACCGACAGGGAACCAGTTGGCGGCGCGCAATACCTCCAGGATTTCGGGCAAAGCCAAAGGCGCTTCTTCTGGTATGGCACTCAGATCCAGGACCACCGGCGCATGGCGATGAAAATCGGCGGCCGCTGGGTGGCGCCGATACTCTTCGGCGATGCGTTGGGCGAGTTGCTGTGGATGATTGCTTTCCAGATGGAGGATGGAGAGGGTGAAAACGCCCCCGGCCACGCGTAGGGGTGCGCTGGATTCCGTGCCGGGGGAGCGGGGGCTAGCCATGTTTCACGTGAAACATCCGCGCGCATCGCTTCATGAGCGTCGCAGCAAAGGGCGTTTGCTGCTCTTGCCATTCCAGGTTTCCGCATCCGGCAAAGCGGCTTTTTTACGGAGGATGACCGGCCAGTCTCGGGCAAGCTCCGCGTTGATGGCGGTAAAGTCCTGCTGATCGGCCGGCACCTCGTCGTCTGCGAAGATCGCGTCGGCCGGGCACTCGGGCACGCAGGCAGCGCAGTCTATACACTCAACGGGATCGATGACGAGGAAGTTCGGCCCTTCGTGGAAGCACTCAACCGGGCAGACTTCCGCGCAATCGGTATATTTACACTGGATACAGTTTTCGGTAACGACGTAGGTCATGAATCGCTGGCACTTTTCGCGGCGCGTTTACGGGATGGGGGAGTCCTGCCTTCGCCGGCTGACGGGGCCCTGCGTTTGGAAGCGGCGGGCTTTTTTGCCGCGGCGGTCGTCGTTTTG
>JAKCBU010000311.1 GCA_021839095.1 Pseudomonadota bacterium
TTCCGATCTTATCCATTGAATATTGAATTCTCCACTTAACGATCATGGGGCTTGAAGCTCCACCCCTGATGATGAAAAATAGTCCTGTCCATTGGCGTTGCCAGTCGCTAGAGGCACTATAACCGGGCGGTGCTTGGCTTCAGCGGGTCTATGGTCGATCGCTCTTTCTTCTCTTTGCAAGCCTCTGGTGAGGTCTGCGGGGTAAGTGTGCCCAGCGTTCTGCCGTTTTTTCACATTAAAAACGGCAGTTATCCCCACTGAACTCGGGGTGTTCACCTAGTAGGATTGAGTTTTTCGTTATGAGGAAGAGTCACCCAATGGGCGGCTGGGAAACCCGCGAGGAGGAGATGGTGCAAATGCATTACTATGAAGATATAGCGAACCACATCGGCCCCGAGCCGTGCTCAGGTATCCGCGAGGATGCCGATCGTGTAGGCCAACCATTGAGTCACGAAAACGGGTTAGTACTGAGTGCCGACGCTGTCACCCTTGCGAAAGGCAACATGCCCGCATGCGCTAATGCATGATGTGCAGGTAGTTCGGCGTGGTCTGCGAACCCGGCATAACATATACGCCTTTTGTTTAGGAACCAGGAGAGCTCTGGTCTGACCACCGCTGGCAGCATCAGGCGGTGGCCCGCATCGGGAGGGCGAGGAGCCGAAGCCGATGATGCATGGACCAGAGAAGTCAGACTCCTCCATATTGTTCAAGCTCTTCAATGGGGTTTACTCGTTGTCCATCACGCTACGTAACTACATATCTCTCAACTTAATTGACGGTACTAAATTTTTCTGTTGGGCCCTATCTATCCGCCGTGCGGCGTCCTGTAGCATTGGTACCCAGCTTTCCCGGCGACGATCAATAGGCGCGGAGATACTGAGGCCGGCATTCCAGGGCAATTGGCTGCGGAGCAGCACTCCGAGACAGCCGACGCCAATCTCGGCTTCCTCATTGTCCAGCGCATAGCCACGTTCAAGTCCGCTTTGAGCGTCTTTCCAGAGGGCATCGGCATGGCAAAGGGTATGTACAGTAAGCGCCGGCAAGCCGGTGCGGGTGGCATAACTCCGGACAGCAGCTTCGCCATTCAGTGCCAGCATGAGCTTGCCGACGGCGGTGGTGTGTAGCGGCGCGCGACTGCCAATCACCTGCTCCACCCGCATCATCCGCGACGAGGTAGCGCGCTCTACATAGACAACTTCGTCGCCCTCCTGGATGGTGAGGTTCACCGTCTCCTGCACCTGATCGCGCAGCCAGGCCATGATGGGCCGGGCGATGGCGCGCAGGTCGCTGCGGCCATGGGCGAGTTGCGCCCAGTCTTGCAAGCGCGCGCCGAAGCGGTAATGGCCGCCAGCGTCGCGGGCGATCAGTTGATTGTCCTGCGCGGAGGCCAGAATGCGGAAGGCGGTGGAGGGTGCGAGCCCGGTGATGGCGGCGAGTATTTTGAGTGATGCGCTGCCACCCTCCGCCGCGAGGGCGTCCAGCAGAGCACGCAGGCGGGCGATAACCTGGATAGAGGAGTTTCTGTCGGTGTTAGATGTTGACATAAAATATTCCGTATTGTGGAAACGGTTGCCCATTGCGGAATCATACGGCCTTGCTTAGAGTGGATGCAATTTCTTTTTGTCACAGGATGATCGCATTATGACCGCCCATACCGCTTTGCCCGCCAGCGCCCCCGCCTTTTGCGCCGGCATGTTCCACTTTGGTGAATCCTGGCCGAATTTCGCGGAGTATGGTCGTAGTGCCGCCATTGCCGCCGGACACAAGGCCATTCCCAATCCTGCCGCCATGGAAGCCGTCTACCAGACCCTGCTCATGGCCGACGCCCTGCGTTACTGCACTTTGCAGATCTGCGCCGCCAAGTCCTCCGGACATCCTGGCGGCTTCGCCTCCAGTGCGGAGGTCTATGCCGCGCTGGTGATGCTCGGTCACACCAACATCGTCACCGAAGTGGGTCACCACGCCCCCGGTTTCTACAGCGCCATGTTCCTCGACAGCTCGCTGGAGGACATGGGTATTCACGACATGAATGACATGATGGCGCGTTTCCGCGAACAGCATGGCCTGCTCGGCCATCTCTCCGGGGCGATCCCTGGCCTTTTGGCTCCCGCTGGCCCGTTGGGGCAGGGACAGCACTTTGCCATGGCGGGGGCGTTGCTGCACCCCGGCACCCTCTTCCCGGTGACCATCGGTGACGGCGGTTTTGGGGAGCCTTATGTGCTGAGCGCCATGAAGCACTTCCACTTCGCTTATCCGCGGGTCACCAACTACCTGCCGGTGCTGGTCTGGAATGGCTTCAGTCAGGAACATCACTCCATGGTTTCCCTGATGACGAATGACGAGATGATCGCCTACTGGCGCGCCCATGACTTCGACGAAGTCATCCTCGTGGATGCCAGGGACTTCGACGATGCCAGTCAGGAAGGGGCCTATGTCGACTCCGCGCGCTTCTCCTTCGGCCAGCGTCTGGCCTTCATGGAGGCGGTGCTGACCGGTGTGGCCAGGGCGGCGGACAATGCCCTGAGTGGTCGTCACACCGCCTTTATCCTCAAGCAGTTGAAGGGTGCGGGTGTGCATGTTTCGGGTGCCAAGTCCCACAATCTCTATCCCAAGGACACCCCGGAATCGCCGGAGATCAAGAC
>JAKCBU010000312.1 GCA_021839095.1 Pseudomonadota bacterium
GAATTGCTGGCGGCGCAAAAATCTGCGCTCCGGGAAAACGGCCCCCTCGACTACAGGCAACGTAAGATGCTGCTGCGTGCCGTTGCGCGGATGTTGCTGCAACACGGTACGGCACTAAGCGAAGCAATCGCCCAAGATTTCGGCAGGCGCCACCTCCGCGAAACTGAAATCTATGAAATTTATCCCCTGCAGGCGGAGATCGCCTATGTGCTCAGCCATCTCAGGAACTGGATGCGACCGCGCGCCGTGCATACCCGCTGGCCCTTCCTTCCGGCCCGCAGTCAGATCACTCCGCAACCCGTGGGTGTGGTGGGCATTATCGGCGCATGGAACTATCCGTTGCTTCTGACCCTGCTGCCATTGATCTCCGCCATCGCCGCCGGGAATCGGGTGATGATCAAGGCGCCGCGCCTGACGCCTCAGAGCATGACGTTATTGGCACAATATCTGCGTGATGTGGCACCTGAGGATACCATCGCGCTGGTCCAGGGATCACCTGGTGTGGATCACGCGTTTCCGGGGCTGCCTTTCGACCATCTGATTTTTTCGGGAGCCACCCGTACCGGACGGGTAATCGCTCGCGCGGCTGCGCGGAATCTGGTGCCGGTAACACTGTCCATGAGTGGCAAGAGTCCGGCCATTATCCAGCGTGATTATCCCCTGTCCACCGCGGCCCGATCCATCATGGCGGGCAAACTCGTGAATGCCGGGCAAACCTGCATCGCCCCCGATTATTGTCTGGTGGCGGCGGATCAGCGCGACGATTTTATCGCGCTGGCGAAGTCAGCCGCTTTATCGCTCTATCCCCACTGGGCAGACAACCCGGACTACACCAGCATCCCCAATGCGCTGCTGTGGGAACGTCTGGATGGCCTGCTGCAGGATGCCCGGGGGAAAGGAGCGTTACTATGGCAGTCTTCGCCAGCACCAGCATGGACCGATAGCACGCAGCGGCCATTCCCGCCCACCCTGCTCTGGAATACACGGCCCGGCATGAAAATCCTGGAAGAAGAAACCTTCGGGCCAATCCTGGTAGTTCTGACCTACGACGACATCGGGGAGGCACTGGCCTACGTGCGCGACCACCCTGCCCCTTTGGCGCTGTATTATTTCGACCGGGATCAGCGGCGCGCCCTGCGGCACTGTAAGGGAATTGCCGCGGGAGGCATCACCATCAACGACACCATTTTCCATGTCGCACAACCGGGTATTCCTTTCGGCGGCGTCGGCCTGAGCGGCATAGGTCAGTATCGCGGTATTTATGGGTTTCAACGCCTCTCGCACTACCAGGGCGTCTTCAGACAGAACCGTCTGAGCGCCTGCGAATGGGTTCGCCCCCCTTACGGACGCTGGACGCGGCTGCTCATCGCCTGGCTGTCACGCTGGGGATAACGGTCCATCTTCGGAGAATACACACCAAAATGTCCGCGCCTGATGTGATCATTGCCGGTTCTGGACCAGCCGGCGCCATGCTGGCCAGAGACCTGGCGCGCGCCGGGGCTAGCGTGCGGATTCTGGAACGGGGCGGAGAAACCCCGGCGTCAGCGCCGAATTTATGGAAGCTCTGGCGCCGCAAGGAGGCATTATATGTGGCGCCGCGGGTTGCCCTACTCCGTGGCATGCGGGTTGGAGGTGGTTCCACAGTTTTCTACCACACGGCCGTATCTCCTCCCCTGGAGATGTTTTCCCGCTATGGCGTGGAAATGGCGCAGGATTTGGCGGCTGTTCTTGCAGAACTACCGCACCAACCCCTGGAGGCGTCACTTCTGAGTCCCGCCGCGCAACGCATCACCGACGCGGCGCGCTCTTTGGGGCTGCCCTGGCAGAAGTTGCCGAAAATGATTTATCAGGAACTCTGCGGCCATGGGGGCTGCCCACCGGCAGCTTTCTGGTCTGCGGCGTTGCTGCTGGCGCAGGCAATGCAACTGGGCGCCAAACTGGAAACCGGCATCCAGGTGAACAGGGTGCTTTTTCAGAATGGGCGTGCGGTGGGTGTGGAGGCCCTCCAGGACGGGCAGTTACGCCGGTTCAAGGGGGGGACGGTCATTCTGTCATCGGGTGGTGTGGCAAGCCCCGTAATTTTACAGCGCAGTGGGATCCGTGAGGCGGGGCGGGGATTTTTTTGCGATCCTTTGCGCGTTGGCGTGGCAATGGGCCGGGAAGATGGGCACCAGGAGACAGCACTGCCCATGACAGCGGGATTTGTAGATCGGGAAGCAGGTTACATGCTGACGGACATGACTGTTCCGCCCAATTTTTATCGCGCTTTTGCGTGGGCAGCCGGCAGAGTCGACATGCTTGCGCATTACCGGCATAGTATGACGATCATGGTGAAAATCCGCGATGAAATCAGCGGTGAAATTAACGCTAACGGGCGTGTCTGGCGACACTTTTCCGCAGCCGAAAAAAATCGCATGCGCAACGGCATGGGACGGGCTACCGACATCCTCCGGGCGGCGGGCGGTAGACGGATATTCTTCTCGCCCTGGCTGGCCGCGCACCCCGGCGGCAGCGTGCGTCTGGGCGAACTGCTGGATGAGCGGCTATCCTGTTGTGCCCCCAATCTCCATGTCTGTGACGCGTCGGTGATCCCCGAACCCTGGGGTTTACCCCCGACGCTGACGGTATTATCCC
>JAKCBU010000313.1 GCA_021839095.1 Pseudomonadota bacterium
TTTAGAACGGCAAACTACGGGCGCCATCATTTGCGGGCACTGGGCCACCCAGGGTTTACTGGTGCGGCCACGCCTGTTGGCGCTCGATAGCGGCTGCGTCTGGGGCCGCCAGCTCAGTGCCGCCCGTATCGATGGAGCGGAACCGGTGATTTATCAGACGCCCTGCCCTATGTTCGCTCGGCCGGATTCGGGTTAATATCCCCGCCATGTGGATTGTGGCCGTACAGCGCGCAGTTTTTGTGAAGACGCCCCCACCAGGAGACTCGCCCCCATGCACGACGCTCTTCTCCCCCCTGGACAGCCCACCTACCGTAGCGCCATGACGAGTGGCTGGCGCCTGCTGCGGCAGCGTTTCAAGCCCCTCTCCGGGGCCATTCTCATTTACTTCATGCTGCTGCTCATCGGATTCATCACCCTCGGCATCCTCAACGCCATCAGCCCAGCCAACGCGGATCTGTGGCGCTTCCCCATGTATCTCTGGACATACGTGCTCAATATCGGACTCTACCGCCTGTTAGCCACCGCACTGGCGGATAGAACCTGGAGTGTCGGTGATCTGCTCTGGGGCGCCCAACGCGTCGAGGCGTGGACCCTGTCCATGCTTCCCGCGGCGCTTGCCGCGATCTTCGTGGCCGTTACCGGCTTCGCGGCGACTCCTGGACACCCTTTGCCGCCATCCACCTTTACCCGGCCGGATTTCTGGCTGGAAATATTCGCCTGGATGTTGGTAGGCTTCTTTTTTCAGTATGCCTTCATGCTCTTTGCCGTGTATGGCGCGTCTCTGCAAGCGGCCTTGCGGGACGCATCCCGTATTTTCGGCAGCCGCCTGGTGTGGCTTTTTTTCCCCTTCGTGCTTACCCTGTTCATTCTGCTCGCGAGCGTGATCTACGCCATTCCTGTCGGGTTGATCGTCGGCGCGCTCAGTGTTCTGTCAAAATCCTTATTATCTTCACTCATCGCCAGGATCGTACTGGTCGCGCTGGTTGTCTTCAGTATGGCTCTGCTGACGATTGCACTGGTGATCTGGATGTCCGGCAGCCTGCTGATCGCCACCGGTGCGCTCGCGGATCACGCAAGACCGGAGGGGCGGCTCATCCCCTGACGCTTCCGCGAGCGATGAGCCCGCCACGGCCGGGTTTGGCGCGAACGTCCTTTACGGTTATCCTGAGACGCCATGCCGACCGTCCCCGCCCGCCATCCGCTGGAAATACTCCGCCACACTTTCGGCTACGCGGCCTTCCGTGCCCCGCAGGAGGAGGTGATCCACACCCTCATGGCGGATCGTGACGCCCTGGTACTCATGCCAACGGGAGGCGGAAAATCCCTGTGCTATCAGATCCCGGCCATTGCCCGGACGGGTACCGGCGTGGTCGTGTCGCCGCTGATCGCCCTGATGGAAGATCAGGTCACCGCGCTGCGCCAGGCCGGGGTGGCCGCCGCCGCGCTCAACTCCAGCGCCCTTCCGGCCGCCGCCCGCGCCATCGAAGAAACGCTGCTGCGCGGGACGCTTGACCTTCTTTACATCGCTCCGGAACGATTGCTTCAGGATCGCACCCTCAGCCTGCTGCAACGTGTTACCGTCAACCTCTTCGCCATCGATGAGGCCCACTGCGTGTCCCAATGGGGGCACGACTTCCGTCCGGAATATCTGCAATTGCGGGTCCTCCACGAACGCTTTCCGCAGGTGCCGCGCATCGCCCTCACCGCCACCGCGGACCCGAAAACCCGCGCGGAAATCATTGAACGGCTCGCGTTGCAAAAGGCGGCCATCTTCACCCGCTCCTTCGATCGTCCCAACATCCGGTATCACATCCACGGTGGCAGCCAAGGGGCACGCAATGCCCTGCTGCGTTTCATCCGTGACCGCCATACCGGCGAAGCGGGCATCGTGTACTGCCTGTCCCGCAAGCGGGTGGAGGAGATCGCCGAATGGTTGCAGGGCGAAGGATTGGATGCCCTGCCCTATCACGCCGGCCTGGACGCAGACGCAAGACGCCGTCACCAACAACGTTTTCAGCGGGATGAAGCCGTCATCATGGTCGCCACCATCGCCTTCGGCATGGGTATCGACAAACCCAATGTGCGCTTTGTCGCCCATCTGAACCTACCCAGGAGCATTGAGGCCTATTATCAGGAAACCGGCCGCGCCGGGCGCGATGGCATGCCCGCTGAAGCCTGGATGCATTATGGTCTGCAAGACGTGGTGCAATTGCGGCAGATGATTCAACAATCCGGGACGGATATGCCCCGCAAGCAGATGGAGAGCCACAAACTGGACGCCATGCTCGCCCTCTGCGAAACCACCCACTGCCGCCGCCAGACCCTGCTCGCCTATTTTGGTGAGCACCTCCCCCAACCCTGCGGCAATTGTGACAATTGTCTGCAACCTCCCGCCACCTGGGATGCCACGGTCGCCGCGCAAAAAGCCCTCTCCACCATACACCGCACCGGCCAGCGCTTCGGCGTGCAGTATCTGGTGGATGTCCTGATCGCCCGCGCGGAACCACGCATCCACCAGAACGGCCACGACCGGCTCAGCGTCTATGGCATTGGTCAGGAACTCTCGGCCAATGCCTGGCGCGCCGTTTTCCGCCATCTTTTGCTCCGTGGGCTGGTGGAGGTGGATGCCGAAGG
>JAKCBU010000314.1 GCA_021839095.1 Pseudomonadota bacterium
CGCCGGGCAGGCCCTGGCCGGAAGCCTGTTTGGACGTGACAATGCATCGGGTGGTGTCGGCAGTGACAGCGGCAACAATGATCTGGGTTTGACGGACGGCTCCTGGGGCAACGACCAGTTGGCGTCCAATGACGACTTCGGACTGGATGACGGCGGAGATAGCTGGGGCTAAGCCAGTTGCTTTGCGCAATCGGAGGGGCATCGATAGATGCCCCTTTTTAATATCTTTTCATGAGGTTATGGTAGCGGGTAGCCGAGTTTGCGCAATGCCCGGCAGAGAGCGATCAGCGGCAAGCCCATGAGTGCGTGGGGGTCTTCACCTTCCATGCGCTCCACCAGACTGACGCCCAGCCCCTCGGAGCGGAAGCTTCCAGCGCAATCCAGGGGTTGATCTCGCTCCACGTAGCGCTCGATCTCCCTTTTCGTGAGGGCGCGCAGGATGATCCGGTAGGGTACCAGGCATATTTCCGTGCCGGATGTGGCGACAACGGCCAGGCCATTGAGAAACTCGACAGTCCGACCCTGCATCCAGCCCAGTTGTTCCACGGCCCGTGCGGTATTCTCCGGCTTGCCGAGCATGCGGCCACCGCAGAGCGCCATCTGGTCGGCGCCGATGACCACCGCCCGGGGATTGCGGTGCGCCACGGCCCGCGCCTTGGCCTCCGCCAACCGACAGACGAGGGCCTCTGGCGTCTCGCCCGCTAAAGGCGTTTCATCGATCGCTGAAGCTTCCACGCGGAACGGAATTTGCAGATGTCGCAACAACGCCTGGCGGTAGGGGCTGGTGGATGCGAGGATCAGCTCTGGTAGAGGCATGCACCGTCCCCTTTTACCCGGTATTGCGTTGTCCGGCGGAAATCGCATTGATGGTGCGCAACAGGGGATCCAGCCATATCTCGCGGAACTCGGGGGGCGCATCGTCGTTGCGATAACGGCGCAGCAAGGCCAGCTGAATGTGATTGAGCGGCTCCATGTACACATTGCGTCGTTGCAGAGAGAACGCCAGGGTCGGATTGTCGGCGAGCAGTTGCTCTAGTCCAGCCATGGCGAGCATCTCGGTCAGACTGCGTTCAAATTCGGCGCGAATTTTTTGATAAATGTTGACGGCGGTTTCCTGGTCTTTGGGTAACCCGGCATATTCGCCGGCGATAGCCATATCTGTTTTGGCCATGGCCATGGCGATATTGCCCATGAGCGCCCGAAAGAATGGCCACTGCCGGTACATGTCCCGCAAAATCTGCAATCGCTCCGGTCGGTCTTCCCGCCACCGGGCCAATGCGGACCCCAGTCCGTACCAGGCCGGTAGAATGTGCCGCGATTGGGCCCAGGCGAAAATCCATGGGATAGCGCGGATAGAGGACATGGAACGGTCCCCGCGTTGGCGATGGGAGGGACGCGACCCGATGTTCATGTGGGCAATTTCGTTAAGCGGGGTGGCCTCGTAGAAATAGTCCATGAAGCCCGGCGTGTTTTCGGTCAGGTCACGGTAAACCGCCTCTCCGGTGCGGGTGATCTCCGCCATCACCCGCAGGTGGTCCGGGTTATCACTGGATACGGAGCGAACCAGACCCATACTCGCTTTTATGAGACCGGCCGTACCTACGGTCAGTTCATAAAGCGCCGTCTCCAGATTGGCATATTTGAAGGAGAGCACCTCTCCTTGCTCGGTAATTTTGATTTGTCCACGCACGGTATCCGGCGGCTGGGCCAGGATGGCTTCGTAGGTGGGGCCGCCGCCGCGCCCCACGCTGCCGCCGCGACCGTGGAAAACGCGCAGTTGAATACGCCGTTTATCCGCCAGAGCGGCCAACCGCATTTGCGCCTGGTACAGGGACCAACTGGAAGAGAGGATGCCACCATCCTTGCAGGAGTCCGAATAGCCCAGCATGACCTCCTGGGTATCGTCCTGACTGCTGAGGATTTCGGCATAAACCGGATTGTCCAGCAAGGTGGACATCACCGTGTCCATGCGCTCGAGATCGTGGATCGTCTCGAAGAGGGGGGTGATGGCAATCTCACTGTAGAGCCCTTGCCGTGACCAGCCTGCCAGACCGAATTCTTTGGCGAGTAACAGCACTTCCAGGATGTGGCTGGCCTCGTGGGTCATGGAGATCACATAGTTGCCGAAACCGGAGGTGCTCACTTCGCGACGTAACTGGGCGATGCAGCGGAACATGGCGCAAGTTTCAGCCGCTATCGGTGACAGTTCGGGCTGTTTTTCTACCAGTGGGCCGGGTCGGCGCAAGGCTTCCGAGAGTATCAGCAGGCGTGTTTCTTCCGGCAGTTCCAGGTAGTTGGCGAAGCCGGGCACGGCCGCAAAGAGTTCAGCGATGGTGCGGGAATGTATGCTGGATTCCTGACGAATATCCAGGCTGGCCAGGTGAAAGCCGAAGGTCTGAACCAGCCAAATGATGTCCTGCACTTCGTGATCGGCGATGTAGTCGTCGTTGTGCCCGCGCAGGGAGTCGCGCACCAGCAAAAGATCGTCGAGAAAATCCTCCGCGGCCGCATAGGCGGGACCGGCGGATTCGTTGAGGACTTGACCGTTTTCCAACTGCCGGAGACGCAGGTCGAGGCGAGTCATCATATAGCGCAGCTTGCGGCGATAGGGTTCACTG
>JAKCBU010000315.1 GCA_021839095.1 Pseudomonadota bacterium
AGGCGGCACTACCCCGCGCATGCGCAAGATCGGGATAACCATCCTTTAACCATAACTCCGGCAGTGCTTCCAGAATCTCCCGCACCAGTTCCGGTCCCCGAAAAATCAGCCCGCTATAGACCTGCAATAGACTGGCTCCCGCCCGGACCTTGGCATAGGCATCTGCCGCACTGAGGATGCCGCCGACTCCAATGATGGGTACCTGTCCATGGGTCGCACGATAGAGTTGCGCGATGACGGCATTGGATTGCTCCAGCAGTGGTGCACCGCTCAGGCCCCCACTTTCGGAGAGTCCGGGTTGAGAGTCCGGGCGTTCTATAGTGGTATTGGTGGCGATAAAACCATTTACCAGAGGTGCCGTGCCTAAGGCCAGACCACCGATAGCGTTGAGATCATCATTATCCAGATCCGGCGCGATCTTGAGGAGCAGGGGCAGAGGCGGGCGCTGATGCTGTAGGGCCAGACGCTGGTTGGCTGTGGCGACGGCACTGAGCAGTCCCCGTAAGGCTTCTTCACCCTGCAGCAAGCGCAAACCCGGGGTGTTGGGCGAGCTCACGTTCACACAGAGATAATCGCCATAAGGAAAAAGCAGTTCCAGCGCGGCAATATAGTCATCCTGCGCCTGCTCCAGTGGGGTGTCCTTGTTTTTGCCGAGATTGATGCCGATAGGCACCGGATGGCCAGGTAATGCCGCTAATCTTCGGGCAACTGCCGCAGCCCCTTCACCGGGGAAACCCATGCGGTTGATGACTGCCTGCTGTACCGGATAGCGAAAGATTCGGGGGCGTGGGTTACCGGGCTGCGGGCGCGGGGTCACTGTGCCGATTTCGATAAAGCCAAAACCGAGAGCGGGGAGGGCGACGGTGGCGCGGGCATCCTTGTCATAACCGGCGGCGAGGCCGACGGGATTGGCAAAATGCAGACCCCAAAAGTCCTGGGCCAGACGCGGGTCGTGGATGGCGTAGCGCCGGGCCACACGGGCGAGGCCGCGTGGCATGTGTCCCAGTGCTTCCAGCGCCGCGATGCTCAGGGTGTGGGCACGCTCCGGGTCCAGCGTAAAAAGCAGAGGGCGCAGCAGGCCGTAGCTCATGCCCAATCCCTGGGTGTGAGGAAGTCTTCCTTGAGTCGGGCCTCTGGGCTACCGGCTTCGCCCTGCCAGTCATAGGCCCAGGCCGCCAGGGGCGGCAGGGACATGAGGATACTTTCGGCGCGCCCGCCGGACTGCAGGCCGAAGAGGGTGCCGCGGTCATAGACAAGGTTGAATTCCACATAGCGCCCCCGGCGCAGGAGTTGAAATTGACGCTCGCGTTCACCGTAGGCCAGGTCCCGGCGCCGGGCGACAATGGGCAGATAGCTGTCGAGGAAGCTGTTGGCCATATCCTCCCAGAAGGCCCGCAGGAGACTGGCATCACCATGGAGATCGTCGAAAAAGATACCACCGATACCGCGCATTTCCTGACGGTGCCTGATGGTGAAGTAGTCGTCGCACCAGGCTTTGAAGCGCGGATAAAAGCCAGAGTCGTGGCGATCACAGGCGGTTTTGAGGATGCCATGGAAATGCCGGGCGTCTTCCTCAAAGCCGTAGATAGGCGTCAGGTCGGCGCCCCCGCCGAACCACCACACTGGTCCTGCCGAGAAAAATCGGTAGTTCATGTGAACGATGGGGACGTAGGGGTTGCAGGAATGCAGCACCAGAGAGATGCCAAGGGCGGTGAAGGTCTGTCCGGCCAGTTCAGGGCGATGTGCGGTAGCGGAGGGGGGAAGCTGGTCGCCATGGACTTTGGAGAAGTTGACCCCGCCTTTTTCCAACAAAGCGCCGTCGGCAATCACCCGGGTGCGGCCGCCGCCACCGCCGGGCCGTTCCCAAAGATCTTCGCGGAATTTCGCTACGCCGTCTGCTGCTTCCAGGGCGTTGCAGATGCGATCCTGCAAGCCGCGGAGAAAGTTTTCCATTTCATCCAGGGAAGGTCGTTGCATGATTTTACTCCCGTAAGACACGACCGCTGCGGGCATCGACAATGCGGCTGGGGTGGTGTTGCCCCCCCAACCGTGTCGGCAGTACCCACAGGGAGCGGCCAAAATAGCGGTATAAGGTGCGCAGGTCACGGGCCGGTTGTTTCCCTGCCGGATTGGCACTGGTGGAAACCATGGCGCCGCCGAAGACCCGCGACAACGCGACGATAGCAGGATGGCTACTGATCCGCACCGCGATGCCCGCATGGCGTCCGCGTATCCAGAAGGGGACCTGGGGTGTGGCCGGGAGCACCAGCGTCGTGCCGGGCCAGAATCGCGCCAGCAGCGCCTGATCTGTACCTTGAGCAGACCAGTAACGCCGGGTTTCGGCTGCCCTGCCTGCCACCAGCAGAACGCCTTTATGCCGTGGCCGCCCCTTCATGGCCAGAATTCGGTTCAGGGCGCGGCGTCGGCGCGGGTCACAGCCTAGCCCCCAGACCCCTTCCGTGGGATAGGCGATGACCCCGCCGCGCCGTATATGCGCAACCCCCCGGCGAATATCCTGACGACGCGGATGGCGGGGCAGCATCAGCCGGAAACGGTGTCAGGCACGCCGCAGGCCGCGGTGGCCGATGTCGTGCCGGTACTGCAAGCCCG
>JAKCBU010000316.1 GCA_021839095.1 Pseudomonadota bacterium
ACGGGTTGCACAAGCTCTACGACCCGGAACAGTTTGCGAAAGCCATCGCCGATGTCATCCAGGTGATGCAGGCCAATCGGGTGGAACCGTTGAAGGCGATGGTTCTTGCACTGGAACAGCGCGGCCCATATCGGCTCCTGTCGCCCTTGTTGACCCGTCCGTGGGTGGACCTCCGCGACCTGCTGGAGAGCAACTACCCGCATTTCGCGGAGGTGATCGAGCCGGTCAAGCAGGCCTGGCACCTGGCGTATCACAGTCATACCGCGTTCGCGTTGCCGCCCCTGCTGTTACTGGGGGAGCCCGGTATCGGCAAGACCCATTTTACCGCCCAACTGGCGAAGTGTATAAATTTACAGTATCTCATGCGCTCCATGGCCACCCTCTCCGCGGGCTTTATACTTTCTGGCATGGACGCCCGCTGGGAGGATGCGCGACCGGGGATGATCTTCACCCAGTTGATGCACGGCGACACAGCCAATCCGCTGGTGGTGCTGGACGAAATCGACAAGGTGGCGGGAGACCGCTATCACGATCCGCTGGGACCCCTCTACGGGCTGCTGGAAAGCGAGACCGCACGCGCCTTCGCCGACGAGTACCTCCCGGTACCGCTCGATGCCAGCCGCATCAACTGGATCGCCACAGCCAATCGGATTGAGGATATTCCCGAACCCATCGTCTCCAGAATGCGCGTGATCGAAGTGCCCAAGCCCGACTATCCGGCGCGCGTGCGTATCGCCTATCGCCTGTATGCCGCGATCCTCAAGGAACGGCTCTGGGGCAAGGTCTTCTCACGCACCTTGCCGCAAGACGTGGCGGAGCGCCTGGCGGAGATTGGCGACACCCCGCGTGCCATGCGCCTGGCGTTGGAGGAGGCCTGCGGCAAGGCTTCGGTGCGGGTCTGTGCGCTCACCCGGGAACGGGTCTTCGGGGTGTGTTTGCGCCCGGCTGATCTGGACACGGGAAGATCAGCCGTATCCCATGGATTCGGATTCATTCCACATCAGAAAACCCTTGCATCTACTGGGGGTGTCCCAGCCATGCCACGCCGGCACCGTTAAGTGATGTCAGGTCCATCAAAGAGAAAAGGTTTCCTGGTCTATATAGGGTAGAAACAGTGCCAAGGAAGAGGCTATATGTCGCAAAGCAAAGCACAGAAAATACAGCCGGAGCAGGGTGGTATCAAAGTCGATAAGGCGGCGCTCCGGCACCACGAATCCATTATTGGTGTGGGACGGACGCTGGATCTGAAAGCCTGGTGGATCTTGAACCGGGTCATGATCGGGGTGGCCGCCGCCGGGTGGGCCGTCGCCATGGCCCTGGCGATTGCGGCGGCGGATCTGGCCCTGCTGCACACGCCGGCCGCGCAGACTTTCCTCGACCTCTATCACGGTACGGTGTCACCGCTGTCCACATATCCGCTGTCCATGGAGGCCGCACATGGCCGCTGATGAGGTAAACGCCTCCAGCCGTGCCGCGCAAGGAACCATCCAGGGCGTGGGCCTTACCCCCCCACAGGAAACCATCGTCATCACCCGCGCCCTCTGGTCCAACAGCTTCAAGGTCGCGGCGGCGGCGGCGCTCGGTGGCTGGCTGGTAGCGGGGGTTCTGGGATTCACGGTCTACAAGCTTGCCGAACGCCCCATCCCGACCCGCTACTTTGAATCCATCAACGGCAAGCTGATCCAAGCCAAGCCGACGGATCAGCCCATGCTGTCCGCAGGTGAGATACTGACGGGCGCACAACAGGCGCTGGAAGGTTCCTACGACATGAATTTCCGCGATTATCGGATGCGCATGCAGAACGCTGAGAAGTGGTTTACGCAGCAGGGGTATTCCGCCTACAAGAAGAGCCTGTTTGGCTCTGGAGACATCAAAGCGATTGAGGGCCGACGCCTGTTTCTCGACATCGCGGTGACCGGTGCCCCGGTGGTGGCGCAGCAGGGCGTACTGAGCGGGACGCACACTTTTGCCTGGAAGGTGCAAGTGCCGGTAGAACTCGATTTCGAGTCATCGGGGTACCAGAGCAGCAAGATGTACCTGGCGACTCTGGTGATGGTGCGCGTCGATAACGTGGCCAGGCCGCGTGGTTGGGCGGTGGACAGTATCATATTCGGGCCGATGCCCAATCGAGGATGAAGCGGATGACCAAGCCAAAACGATCACAGTCGCAAGTACCAAGCCATCACGATGGCAACTATGGTTGTAGCAGTGTAATCCATTGCTTTTGCAAGGGTAGGGACGGCACGTTGCACAGTAAGGCGCTGTCGCTGGCATTATGGGGATCGCTTCAGATGGTGTCTGGGGTGGCGGTAGCCGGGGTTATGACCCTGGGACCAGCAGGCGGCGCACAGCCGATGCCCGGCGTGCAACCGATAGCGGGCGTACCCGGCGCCGCGGCACCTGCAGCGCCGCCGACAAGTTCCACACCCCAGGCGCCAGTGGATGTTTCACCGAATTACACGTCGGCGAACCCCAACGCGCCTCAAACCAATGCGGCGACCGCATTACCCCCGCTGCCGGAAGGCAAAGCCTTTCAAAACAGCCTGAAAGCGGCGATGCCGCTCACGCCCGCACAGATCGCCCAGCTACGCA
>JAKCBU010000317.1 GCA_021839095.1 Pseudomonadota bacterium
GATCCCCCCCCCCCATGCCGTGCCGCCCGGCGATCCTATAGTACACAGTAGCCAGCAACCACAGGCTACCGTAGCCGATGATTATACCGAGCAAGGCGTCCAGGGGCGTTACCAGCGCCAGCCCCGGCCAGAAAAGTGCCGACCCGTTGAGCAGCAGCCCGGCCAGTATGCCCGGCTTGGTAAGACGATCGGGCAGGAGCTGCGTCTCCAGATCGATCATGGTCAGCGCCAGCAGTGCCCAGGTGAATACCAGGGCGGGAAGCAGACGCCAAGTCAGGCCCAATTGCCAGACCACCACCAGACTGAGCAGTCCGCTCAGCAACTCCAGCGCCGGATAACGCCAGGCAATGGACCTGCCGCAAGCATGGCAACGGCCACGCAGCGCCATCCAGCTCAGGACCGGGATATTTTCCCAGGGATGCAACACATGGCCACAGTGTGGGCAGTGGGACGCAGGATGAATGATGGATTCGCGGCGGGGCACCCGGTGTACCACCACGTTCAAAAAACTGCCCACGAGCAGGCCGAGCAGCGTGGTCAGGATATAGGCCGCACCCAGGGTGGTCTGCGTCATGCGCCCCCCTCCGGGAACAATCGGTGCAGCCGCAGATCCAGCGACTGCAGACTGATCCCCAGCAGAACGGCGGCATGGCGCCGATCCCCTTCGGCCTGATCGAGCACCTGCCGCAGCAATGCGGCCTCCGCCGCGTCAAAAGCGGCCGGCACGGCGATTACCGGTGCCAACGCCGGCCTGTTGCTTTTTGACACCGCGCCGCCGGAGGAGGACACCCCGTCGTCGAGCAGCATCCCTTCCTGCTTGAGGGCGAGGCTCCGCTCCAAAAAATTTTCCAGCTCGCGAACGTTGCCGGGGAAGGCGTAACTACCCAGCCGCTCCAAAGTGCCTGGGGAGAGCAGTGCCGGAATATCCTGCGGTGCCACACCGATACGTTGCAGAATCACTTCTGCCAGTTGAGGGATGTCTTCCGGATGTTCCCGCAAGGCCGGCATATGGAGTCTCACGACATCCAGACGATAGCGGAGATCCTGACGAAACTTTCCGGCCGCAACCATTTCCTGCAGGTCACGGTGGGTGGCGGAAATGAAGCGCAGGTCCAGGGAGATTTCCCGCGCCGCACCCAGGGGGCGAATGGCCCGCTCCTGAATGGCCCGCAGAAGCTTGACCTGCATCATCATCGGCAGATCGCCGATCTCATCCAGAAAAATAGTGCCCCCATTGGCCGCCGCAAAGAGTCCTTCGCGACGCTGTACGGCACCAGAATAAGCCCCCTTTTCGGCACCGAAGAGCTCACTCTCTACCAACCCCTCGGGAATGGCGCCGCAGTTGACGGCCACGAAGGGCTTGTCGTGACGAGGTCCCGAGGCATGAATGGCGCGTGCGGCCAGCTCCTTGCCCGTACCGGACTCACCGGTGATGTGTACCGGCGCGTTACTCCGCGCTATGCGGCGGATATCGTCGCGCAACCGCTGCATGACCGGAGCATCGCCGACCAGTCGTCGCGTGCCGTCCAGTCCCGCCGGGGACAGGCGGCTGAGATCAACGGCCTGGGATATCAATCGCCGCAGACGCGCCAGTTCGATGGGCTTGGCCATGTAATCGAAGGCCCCCGCCTGCATCGCTTCGACGGCACCATCGGCGGAAGAATAGGCCGTAATCACGGCGACCGGCACTTGTGGATATAACTCGCGCAAACGGCGGACCAGATCAAGACCGGAACCGTCGGGCAAACGCAGATCGCTCAGACATAAAGAAGGGGCGCCTTCGGCGAGCCGGGCGCGGGCTTCTGCAAGGGAATAGGCGCCCGTGACATTGATCCCCATACCCTGCAGCGTAATGCCCAGCAGTTCGACGATGCGCGGCTCGTCATCTACGATCAGGGCGGGCGGCAAACCGGAATAGTCAGCCATCACGCCTCTCCGCCCACCCCCTGCGGGGGAGAAAAATCCGGAACAGTACACCGCCCTGCGGGTGATTTTCACCGGTTATGCGCCCGTCGTTGATGCGCAGCAGTTCCCGCACCATGGATAAACCCAGTCCGGTACCTTGGGGGTTGGTGGTAAAAAACGGCTCAAAAATGCGCTCCATCACTTCCGCCTTTACGCCCGGTCCAAAATCCCGCAGCGTCACCATGATGCTCCCTTCGTCCTCGGGGACGGCATCGAGTTCGACACGCATCGTAGCATCTTCCGCCACGCCGTACTGCGCGCTGTTATGCAGCAGATTCCAGAATACCCGCCGCAACTGCGCGGGATCGGCATAAACCGTAAGCTGCGGCGAGATTTCAGCGATGACAATGCTCATGGGTGCCAACAATGGATCCGCCTGCAACTGGGCAGTGAGCATCGGCAACCAGCTCCGCAAGGAAATGGGTTCGGAATGTGCCGGACTCGGACGGGCCATCTCCAGCACCGATTCGACAATGGCATTGATGCGTACCGTCTCCCGTTCCAGAATATCCAAAAGATGCTGTGAAGCGGGGTCGTCCATGCGCTCAGCGAGAAGGTTGCCGGCGTGGCGAATCACGCTGAGCGGGTTACGGATCTCATGGGCGATATTGGCCGCCAGACGACCG
>JAKCBU010000318.1 GCA_021839095.1 Pseudomonadota bacterium
AGATGGGTTAGCAACGGCATCAACACCGTTCCCCTGGGCGCGTATGAGAGGATGGTGGACGGGAACCTGATATGGTTCGGTGCGGCCCTAGAGGACGTGCTCAACTCGGACTATGGAATCGGCTGGGTTATGGAATTCACCGGCGCGATGCAATCTGGCAGCAGCCTCTTCTTCGGCGCCGCCAACGCCCCCTCCTATTCCTATCTCTGGGCGGTTCCAGCCATCGAATTCAACTGGCCAACAACCGGCACTCTCGTCGCTACCTGGGGTTTTGGCATCGGTCTGCCGGTTATGCAGTCGAACTTCCCACGGACCTACACGCCAACTGGCACGGTTACGATTTACTGGAACGGCGGCGGTCCGCGCGGCGAATAAGCATGGGAGGAATAAATTATGGTAGCGACCTCACCTCAACTTTCCGCATTTCAGGGCAGCAAGATATAGAGTCTGCAAGCTTTGATTTATGAAATTGTTCGTCATTGTGATTGTCCCACCTGGCTGCCGGGACTACTGGCCCTTGGAGAATTGCATACCCGGCGTAGGGTCTGAGCTTGTCCTCATTGTCCTTCACTAATTTTATAAATTCGAAACAAAAAGCTCAGGTCGTGCAGACCGTCTCAGGCCCTGCCATACCACATCCTACCATTTTATTAGGCATATTCTCCGCCTTCATCCGCCTTGTAGCAAAAGTCCGGTTTCGGTTTCATCGTCTGCAAAAAACAGCGTCCCGTGACACCTCGCGTGTCTCTCGGCCGTGTCCTGGTCTAGTGGCAGCGCCTCCTGAATTGCTGAAACGCGCCGTGACGAACCGCCGAATTGGCCGATTTTTGCATTCAGGGCTCTAACAATAGCCGGGTCTCTGATTTCTGGTTCTCCGCAAATGTCACCGACCTCAACACCGGTCTGCGCATGAACGTTAACCAATATTACTCCATTCAGAACTGCATAGGAATCTGACGTAAAATTTGGTTGACCGGCCTCGCGGTTCAGTATCTCCATTACCTATGAACGACCTGCGAGAGTTAGCCGATTGCGGTGAAAGCCTCCCCATGGTCAGGCCGTTTGCGTCCCGTGAAGCAACCGCACCGGTCGTCGTCATCACCGGGGGATCGTCCGGCATCGGCCGCTGCGTCGCCGTGCTCTTCGCCCGGCGTGGCTGGCGCGTCGGGCTTATAGCACGCGGCACTGAAGGCTTGGCGGCCGCGAGCCGGGATGTGGAGGCGGCGGGGGGGCGGGTGGCCATCGGCCGGGCGGACGTGACCGACAGCGCCGCCCTCCGTGCCGCTGCGGACGCGATCGTCGCGGCACTCGGGCCTATCGACGTCTGGATCAACTGCGCGGGCAACGGCGTCTATGGTCGGTTCAGCGAAGTCCCCGAGGCGGAGTTCCAGCGGGTGACGGACGTGACCTATCATGGTACCGTCAACGGCACCCGGGTGGCGCTCGCGCACATGCGGCCGCGTGGCCAGGGCAGCATCGTCAATGTTTGCTCCGCCATCGCCTTCCATGGATTGCCGTTGATGTCGTCTTATGCCGGCGCCAAGGCGGCGGTCCGCGCCTTCGGCCAGGCGGTCCAGGGCGAACTGAAACTCGAGCGGAGCCGCATCCGGCTCGGCACCGTTTTCCCGCCGGCGGTAAACACGCCCTTTTTCAGCCATGCCACCAGCCATATGGGTTGGCCCGCCCGCCCCGCCCCGCCCGTCTACCAGCCGGAGGTGGTGGCAGAGGGCATTTGGCAGGCGGTTGTCAGCGGACGCCCGGAGATGACGATCAGCGGCACCGCGGCAGCATTCTCCTTGGCCGCCCGTCTCTTGCCGGACCTGGTCGCTTGGTGCGTGGGACGGTACGGCATCGAGCGGCAGATGATCCGGGATCCGGAGGCCTGCCGTCTGCAGGAGCCGACTTTGTTTGCGCCTTCGCCGCGCGCGTCCGGTGTGCATGGTTCCTTTGGTCAGCGCGCGAGGGGATATAGCACCCATCTCTGGCTGGTTCGGTGCTGGACGGCGGCGACGCGTTTGCTCACGGCCGCATCATGGCGTGATCGGGCGAGGCGACCAGACGTTCCGTCGCTGCCCATACCTCCTCCACCAGATCAGGATCGAGAGCTTGGCGGTTTGGGCGCACGGCCCGGCGCTTCTTGACGTAGATACCGCTCAGCGTGGCGAATTCAGGGGCCAACGCCGCATAGAGCGGGGTGTCGGCTCCTTGCGCTTCGGTCAAAGCCACCCTCGCGAGACATCGCCAGGCGATGCCGATGACCCCGCCGGTCCGCACCAATCCCGTCGCCACCAGACCGGGATGCACGACGTTCGCGACCACGCCCGTGCCTTCCAGCCTCCGGGAGAGGGCAAAGGTTATCATCATCAGCGCAAGCTTGGACTGGCTGTAAGCCCGGACCATCGTCCAGCGCCGACCGAGCACGAGATGATGTGGGCTGATGCGCGTGCGGTCAGACATCGACGAGCCGATAGTGACGATCCGCGACGGGGCAGCGGCCCGCAGCGCCGGCAACAGCATCTGGGTCAACACGAATGGCGAGAGCAGATTGGTTGCGAGCACACGGTTGTATCCTTCTACGGTCGTGATCGGTT
>JAKCBU010000319.1 GCA_021839095.1 Pseudomonadota bacterium
CTGTACGAGGAGCAGATCACTGGGCGCATCATTTTCGTGTCGACCCCTCGTGCTGCGTCCCGCAATTTTACCCATTCGGCCTTATCCTTTCCATTGTTTTTGAGTGCCGTTCTTCACCTCGTCCGCCTCCCATCGTATCATGACCCCTGCCAATTCTCGCAACGCGAACCAGACCCTTTCCCCAGGACAGCGCATGCCTTCTTTCGACTTTCTGATCATCGGCTCCGGCACCGCCGGGCTCAGCACCGCCTTGGGGCTGAGTCAATTCGGTCGGGTGGCCATAGTCAGCAAGGATCGGGCCAGCGACTCCGCCAGCGACTGGGCGCAGGGCGGAGTCGCCGCGGTCATGGACGAGGATCACGACAGCATCGCCCTGCATATCGAGGATACCTTGGGAGCCGGCGTGGGACTTTGCCATCCCGACGCCGTCCGGCACATCATCGGCCAGGGTCCCGCCGCGGCCCGACGTCTGATCGACTGGGGAGTGCCTTTCGATCGCCGCGCCGACGGAAACTGGCATCTCACCCGAGAAGGCGGGCATCGGGCGCGCCGGGTTCTGCACTGCGCCGACACCACGGGGCACGCCATCGAAAGCACCTTGCTGCAACAGGTCCGGGCCCACCCCGCCATTCAGATCGCCGAAGCGCACTTCGCCAGCGACCTCTGGTTGCGCGGCGACCGCTGCGCCGGGGTCTGGGTACTCGCCCCGGAGGACGATCGCCCGCAATTGTGGACGGCACGGGCGGTGATTCTCGCCAGCGGTGGAGCGGGTCAGTTGTACCGCCACACCAGTAATCCGCTGGTGGCTACGGGGGACGGGATCGCCCTGGCCTATCGCGCGGGTGCGGAAATCGCCAATCTGGAGTTCATTCAGTTTCATCCGACAACGCTCTACCAACCGGGCAGCACGCCCTTTTTACTTTCCGAGGCCTTGCGCGGCGAAGGGGCGCTGTTACGCCTGCCCGATGGCAGCGCTTTTCTGGAGCGCTACGACCCCCGCGCCGAACTGGCGCCACGGGACATCGTGACGCGCGCGATCGACGCGGAGATGAAAAGGCACCGGATCGAATATGTCACCCTGGACATCAGTCACCAGCCGGGCGCGCAGGTGCAGCGGCACTTTCCGGCTATTTTTGCCCATTGCCGGGCGCACGGCTACGATCTGACCCGGGAACCGGTTCCAGTGGTGCCGGCAGCGCACTACACCTGCGGCGGCGTGGTGGTGGATGCGGCCGGACGCAGCAGCATCGATGGGCTTTATGCGGCGGGTGAAGTCAGCGCCACCGGTCTGCACGGTGCCAATCGCCTCGCCAGCAATTCGCTGCTCGAATGTGTGGTGGGGGCGGCCAGTATCGTCGCCGATCTGGGAGGGCGGTCACGGCTCCCCGAAAAACCCCTCCCGCCACCCGCGCCAATGTCGACGCGCCCATACAACGCGCTCTCGGAAACGACGATCCGCACCTTGCGCCAAACGCTGCAGACCACCATGTGGCGGGCGGCAGGGATCATCCGCAATGATGCGGACCTGCGGGCAGCCAGCGCGAACTGGGAAGAGATGGCCACCCGCATCGGCGATGCCGTGCAGGGACCCCGGTATTATCAAGAATTGCGCAATCTGCGCCAGTGCGCGGCACTCCTCACCCGGTCCGCCTTGTTGCGGGAAGAATCCCGCGGATGCCATTTTAATAGCGATCATCCCCAGCGCCGTGACGACTTCGCGGCGGATAGCATCCACCAGCGGGACCAGCCGGATCCGTTTTTGCGTCCCATTCCTGGTGCAATCTGAGTCGCCAGCGCCGCCAGAGGGCACTCCCGGCCAAGCAGAACGCGATACACACATAAGCGCGGCCATCCTCACCCCGAAGCGCAATGACGCCTAGCCGCGGGTGCAGGAAAGGACGAGATCGCAGCATCACATCCAACAGCCGGCCATCGGCGAACCGCACCTGCAACTGCCCTTTCACCGCGATCCGCAGAGTCTCCGGCAGGCGCTGCCCCGCACGTCGCCACCAGGGGCAGCGCCACAGGACCCAGGCGAAGACCACAGTCCATAGGGCCAACCCCCAGCGCCAGTCCTGCACGCCGGTGAACACCGCGCAAAGCAGGGCCAGCCCGCAGGGGATACTTTGCAGCCCGCGTTGTCGCCGCGCGCTGCCGAGAGGAAGGGGCGGCAGCCCTTTGTCACCGCTGCCCAAGGAGGTATGATCGGAACCATGCAGCCTCGGCAACCGGGAGTTCAATCGCATGTCTTCAGCCGTCATCACCTTCATTCCCCTGTGCACGGAACTCGGACTGATCCGCGCCCATGGCGCGGATGCCGAAACATTCCTCCAGAGTCAATTCTCCAACGATCTGCGTGCCCTGACCAGAGGCGGCGGCCAGTGGAGCAGCTACAGCACCGCCAAAGGGCGGATGATCGCCAACTTTTATGTGCAGCGGGATGACTCGGGTTTCTGGCTCAGCCTGTCCGCGGATCTCGTGGATCCGGTCATCGACCGACTCCGCAAGTTCCGCATGATGGCCAAGCTCGAAATAGAGCGGGGAGATCCCGAATTCGTGTTGATCGCCGTCTCGGGG
>JAKCBU010000320.1 GCA_021839095.1 Pseudomonadota bacterium
TTGTGCGGCACGCTGGCGGGCACGTTGAGCGCCCGCATGGGCGATTTCCGTGAGTTGTTGCGGACGTGCCGCCCAGTACTCCGCGCGTTCACGGATCGGGGCCTGTTCGGCGAGCACGGCTTCGATTACCGGCTGTTTACAATCCAGGCAGCCGATACTCGCCGTCGTACAGCCGTTGCGAACCCATGCCTGCGTCTCAGGCCCGGAATACACCTGATGCAAGGCCCAGACCGGGCACTTTTCCGGCGTGCCAGGATCCGTGCGTGCCACCCGTGCCGGATCGGTGGGCATGGTACGTATTTTTTTCTGAACCACCTCCGGCGCTTCGCGTAACGGGATGGTATTCCCGTAAGACTTGCTCATCTTCTGCCCGTCAAGCCCCGGCATTTTGGAAGCCGCCGTCAAAAGCGCCTGTGGTTCGCGAAGGATTTCGCGGCCTTTGCCTTCCAGATGGGCCAGGAGTTGCTCGCGCATCTCGGTACTGAGTCCCGCCTGCCCTCCCAGGAATACCACCGCCTCGCTCACTGCCAGCGCATCGCCATCCTGCTGAAAGCGCTGCTGCAAGGATAAAAAAGTCTTCGCCGCACGCTTGCCCATGACCTGCAGGCCCTTTTCCACCTGGATCGCGGCGTCGGCGTCGCGCCCGTAAAAACTGTTGAAACGCCGCGCCAACTCCCGGCTGATCTCCAGATGCGCGACCTGATCGGCACCCACAGGCACCTTGTGAGCGTCATAAACCAGAATGTCTGCCGTCATCAACAGCGGGTAACCCAGGAAACCGAAGGTGGCAAGATCACGTTCGCGCAGTTTTTCCTGCTGATCTTTGAAGGTCGGGACACGCTCCAGCCAGGAAAGCGGCGTCAGCATTCCCAGCAGCAGCGCGAGTTCGGCATGTTCTGGCACATGGGACTGGATGAAGAGCACGGCTTTGTCCGGATCCACACCCACGGCCAGCCATTCGATGAGCAGATCCCAGACCGCAACACTGATCCCCTGAGTCGTCTCATAATGGGTAGTCAGCGCATGCCAGTCGGCGACGAAGAAATAGCACTCCGCTTCCTCCTGCAGACGCAGCCAGTTTTTCAGTACGCCATGATAATGGCCCAGATGCAGGCGGCCCGTCGGACGCATGCCGGAAACGATGATCTCTCTCATCACCAACCACCCATCGTCAAAAAAAAGTTGCTCATCATCAGAAAAAGGGGACCCAGCACAGACCAGAGCACACCGGTGAACAGCAGCACGATCAGGATGATGAACCCGTAAGGTTCAACCCGGCTCAGGGCAATGCTGGCGGACGGCGGCAAGAGCCCCACAGCCACCCGGCCGCCGTCCAGCGGCGGGATAGGAATCAGATTGAAAATGATCAGGATCACGTTGATCATGATCCCCGCTTTGCCCATCAACTGCATGGGTTCATCAAGATAGGCCAGGGCACCGGGAAGATGTCCGCCGAGCCACAGCACCAACGTCCAGAAGAAGGCCATCAAGAGGTTGGCGGCCGGCCCGGCGATGGCGACGAGCACCATATCGCGCTTGGGGTCTTTCAGACCGCCAAAATTGACCGGCACCGGTTTGGCATAGCCGAAGAGAAAGGGCGAATGCAACAGAAGCAGTATGCCTGGCAGAAGAATCGTTCCGAAGGGGTCGATGTGTTTAATGGGATTCAGGGTTAGCCGCCCCATGAGCATGGCCGTCGGGTCGCCCCGCTTCCAGGCGACCCAGCCATGGGCCACCTCATGTACGGTAATGGCGAACAGTACAGGAATGGCCCAAATGGCCAAGGTTTGGATAAATTGCGCGGCATCAGACATGGCCGAAGTATATCAGTGTAATGACCCGCCCGCCTAATACCACCGACATCTCAAACGGCAGCACCCAGGCCCAGCGCCGCCGGATCACCGGCACCTTCGCGAAGCAACCGGGGTGGCCACTGCAGCAGATCCACCACCGTTGAACAGCGCACCCCGCCAGGGCCGGACAGCAGCACCATATCCACCTGATTGCCCATCGTTTTGCAGATTTCATCGGGATCCGTCAGGGGTGCAGGGGCACCGGGGAGCTGCAGGGTGGAGCTCATCAGGGGCTCTCCCAATTCAGCAATCAGCCCCTCACAGAGGGGGCTCGCGGGTATGCGTACACCGATACTGCGCTTTTTCGGGTCGGCGAGGCGACGTGGCACATCCCGGGTCGCCGGCAAGATGAAAGTATAAGGTCCGGGCAGGATTCTGCGCAGCAGCGCGTAGGCGCGATCGTCTAGTTGGGCATAGTCGGTCAACTGAGAAATACTGGAAAACAATAGCGAAAGATCATGCTGCAAATCCAGTTGCCGGATGCGCCGCAGCCGCTCCTGGGACTCCCGTGCCGCCACCGTACAGCCCAAGGCATAACAGGTATCCGTTGGATAAACCAGCAAGCCCCCTCCGCGCAACACTTCAGCCGCTTGCGCCAGCAATCGCGGTTGCGGGTTCACGGGATGCAATTCCACACACAACGCCATGACGGTCTCCTGAAAACGCAACATTACCTGCCCTGGGCAGGTACCCGGGGGATAATACGCCAGCCACGCGCGGTCC
>JAKCBU010000321.1 GCA_021839095.1 Pseudomonadota bacterium
CCAATGCATCACCCGCGCATCGAAATCCGTGGACTGGCCCATGGGGTAAAACAGCAACTCACGGTCTTCCAGCAGTCTGGGCAGCGCCTCGTTCAGTTCATGAATGGACAGGCAACGATCCACCTGACCTTGCGCCAAGGCACCCTCCAGCCCGGCACGGCGGCCATCCCAGATTTCCCGCTCCGGCTCGCGAGGACGACAAAACAGGATCTGTTCTCCATCCGCATGCCCCGGCACGAGCACCAGCACTGCCTCAGGTTCCACGAAGCCGGTCAGGTAGAGGAAATCGCTGCTGCCACGAAAGGGGTACTGCACATCACCGTTGCGGCTCTTGGGCGTGGCGGTAGGGATGATGGCGACACCAGCGGCATGCATTTTCCGCATCAACCGGCGACGCCGGGCCACATAATCAGGGCGCGGCAGATGGAGTCTTGGCATATAAAAGGTCTCCCGTACGGTTCATGTGTCGATATTGCCTACCGTATTGCAAGAGCGCTAGAGTGTTCCGGGTGAGGCGCTGGATCCGTATGCATAAAAATGCGCCGTCAATCCCCTAAGAGAAACAGCGCACACAGCGAGACGGGCGAGCCTATTATTGCATGGCGGCTTCAACCTGCTTCGCAAAAGCCGGGTCGGTTTGCGTCTTCTTGAGCATGCTCGAGTACTGTTCCGCGGTCAGATGGCTGCTGGCGAGGACTCCGTCCACTTTGGTCATGTAAGACTGCTTCAAGTTTTCGCGTTTGGCGGCGGTGAGGCCTTTCTGACTCAGCGCCGTATGCACTTGCTCGTTGAGTTGCTTGATTTGACCGACAGCGACGGCAAAATTTTTTATTTGAGTGGGATTCGAGGCCGTACCCGCAGTCGCGGCCACACGCAAAAATCCCGGAGTTGCGCTCTCCAGACCGGCGGCCAGGGCCGCACCGCCACCAAGACTAAACAAACCCAGGATAAACAAGGCGCCCCACTGGAGACGCGACTTCGCGAAAAAACCCGGCAAGGCCGTCTTCTTCGTCGGATGAACCGCATTCTGGACAGCATGATGAACTGTAGTTTCTTCCATACCTCTCCCCTCCCCGCCTATTAGAAAAAGAATGCTCGAGATAAGGCACCATTCATACATAAGACGGCTCTTTAATTCGGCCTTCCTGGTCACCCTAACCGCTCGGACCGAATATTGCAAGCACCGCGCATAGGGCGGTCAGGCCACTGTGACGGTAGAGAAAAATGCGCCTCAGCCTCCCTCGAAGGCCGCCTCCATGGCGTCGCCGAGATGCGCGGCAGGATGCAGCGCAAACGCGGGGGTCGCTAAATCCTGCTCGCCGCGCGGGAGGATAGCCCCCTTGAAGCCCAGTTTTATCGCCTCCCGTATCCTTGTCTCCATGCCTGCCACGGGGCGGACTTCTCCGGCCAGACCCAGCTCTCCAAAGACTATCCGGCGTCCCGTCAGCGGTTTGTTGCGGAAACTGCTCAACAAGGCCAGGGCCACCGCAAGATCCGCCGCCGGCTCGTTCACCTTGACACCGCCCGCGATGTTCACGAACACATCCTGGTCGAACAACACACTACCACCATGGCGATGCAGGATCGCCAGCAGGAGGGAAAGGCGGTTAGGGTCCAGGCCGATGGCTACCCGACGTGGATTGGCCAGTGGACTGGGGGTCACCAGGGCCTGCACCTCCACCAGGAGTGGGCGGGTTCCTTCCTGGGTCGCCAGCACGACACTCCCCGCCACAGGCCGATCGTGCTGCGACAGAAAGAGTTGCGAAGGATTGGCGATCTCCCGGAGGCCCTCTTCCTGCATCTGGAAAACGCCCAATTCGTTGGCGGCGCCAAAGCGATTTTTGATGGCGCGCACGATGCGATAGGGACTGCCCGCCTCGCCCTCGAAGTACAGTACCGTGTCCACCATGTGTTCAAGTACGCGCGGACCCGCGATGGCCCCTTCCTTGGTGACGTGACCCACCAGCCAGAGGGCCGTGGCCGTGGCTTTGGCGAAACGCACCAAACGCGCCGCGCACTCCCGCACCTGCGCCACGGAGCCGGGGGCCGATTGCAAGGTATCGGTGTAAATCGTCTGAATGGAATCTATCAATACCAGGGCAGGCTGCTCGCCTCGGAGCAGCCCCTCGACGACCTCCAGATGGTTTTCCGCGACCACCCGCACCGGGCTTTGCGTCAGACCCAGACGCTGGGCGCGCAAGGCGACTTGTGCCGCGGACTCCTCCCCGGTGACATAGAGTACCTTGCCGCTCCGGGTCAGGTGATGGGCGGTCTGGAGCAGGAGGGTGGATTTGCCGATGCCGGGCTCCCCGCCCAGGAGAATGGCCGCCCCTGGCACCTGCCCGCCGCCCAGCACCCGGTCGAGTTCCGTCAGGCCCGTAGGGCTGCGCCCCACCTCCGCGACCGGCACGGCGTGGAGAAACTGCGGCGGACTGGCCGTGGCGTAGGCCGTGTGCGACTTGATCCCGGACTTCTCCGCACGTTGTTCGACGAGGCTATTCCAGGCCCCGCAATCCGGACAGCGGCCCAGCCATTTATTACTGGCGCTGCCGCAGTTCTGACATAGCGACAGGCAT
>JAKCBU010000322.1 GCA_021839095.1 Pseudomonadota bacterium
GGGGGGTTATGCGTAGGGCATGGCCGCAGCGGTCCAGGATCGACAGGCATTACGGCAGATTTTACACGATTTCAGCCTGCCGCTGCGGGCGCTGGATGTGAGCGTGGAACAATCCTTGCTGGCGCTGGCCCTGGAAATCGCTCGGCAGGTCATCCGCCACGAACTCACTCTGCGGCCGGAGTCGCTGTTGCCGTTGCTGCGGGAAGCGCTGCGCGTGGTGCCGATACGGAGCAAGCCACCCAGTATCCGCCTGCATCCCGACGATCTCGCATTGGTGGAGCGGTTGATGCCGGAATTGACGGAGCAGGGTGTGATCTTGCAGGCGGATGCGGAACTGGAACGGGGGGGGGTATTGATGGCCGCCAGCCTGGATGTCGATGGGGCGCGTCCCGATCGCCGCTGGCAGGGGCGCGAATTTGATCATGCGGCTACGCAACTGGATCTTCGTCTGGAGACGCGCTGGCGAGAAACTTTGGATCAGCTTTTTGGTGAAATTTCCACATGATCGGGATCTTTGCCGACCGCCAACCCCGTTGGGGCGAATATTTGCGAAACATACAGTCGCGGATACAGCGGCAACCTCCCGCGCTGTTACCCAGTGGCCGGCTGGTGCGTATGGTGGGTCTGGTTTTGGAGGCGGAAGGCTTTGATGCCAGCATCGGCACGCGCTGCCGGGTGGCGGCGGCGCATCAACGCGGCATCGACGCGGAGGTCGTTGGTTTTCAGGCTGGACGCTTACAACTCATGGCGGCGGGAGATCTGCACGGGGTGGCGCCCGGCGCCCGGGTGCAACCTTTGGCGGGAGAAGCTCAGGCGGGGGTGAGCCCGCGCATGCTGGGCCGGGTCATTGATGGGCAAGGCCAAGTGCTGGACGGGGGCGGCCCCATTCTTGATCAGGAACGCGTCCCTCTGCTGGGCACGGCCATCAATCCCATGCGCCGCGCGCCGGTGCGGGCGCCGCTCGACGTGGGGGTGCGCAGCATCAATGCGTTGTTCACCATTGGCCGCGGCGCGCGCATGGGACTGTTTGCCGGCAGCGGTGTGGGCAAAAGCGTTCTCCTGGGCATGATGGCGCGCAATACGGAAGCGGATGTCATCGTCGTTGGGTTGATTGGCGAGCGGGGCCGCGAGGTCAAAGAATTTATTGAGGATATTCTCGGCGAGTCCGGCCTGCGCCGTGCCGTGGTGGTGGCGGCGCCCGCCGACGTGCCCGCCTTGACGCGCATTCGTGGTGCGCACCTGGCGACCGCCATCGCCGAATACTATCGGAGTCAGGGTCAGCATGTGTTACTCCTGATGGATTCACTCACCCGTTATGCCATGGCGCAGCGGGAGATCGCCCTGGCCGTGGGTGAGCCACCCGCCGTGCGGGGATATCCGCCCTCGGTGTTCGCGCGCTTGCCGGCCTTGGTGGAGCGCGCTGGCAATGGCCCCGAGGGAGGGGGCAGCATTACGGCTTTCTATACCGTGCTCATGGAAGGCGACGACCAGCAGGATCCCATTGCCGATAGCGCCAGGGCCGTGCTTGACGGGCACCTGCTGCTGTCCCGCAGTCTCGCCGAGCAAGGGCAGTATCCGGCTATCGACCTGGAAGCCTCCATCAGCCGGGTGATGCCGAATATTGTGCCGCCATCACAGCTGAGCCGCTTGCATTTGCTCAAGCGCCTCTATGGTCGCTATCGTGACCAGCAGGATCTGATCACGGTCGGTGCATATACGCCCGGCATGGAACCGCTGCTCGACCAGGCGGTGCGCGCCTATCCCGGTATTCTCGCCTTTTTGCGCCAGGATCAGCGGGAATCCGTGTCGCTCGCCGCCAGTCAGGCGCAATTGGCAGAAATCATGGCCCATTATCTGAGCGATAGCGCAGGCGTCACCCCGGATAAATGATGAGCCGCCAGGACACCATCCTTTACCTGCGTGAAGATGCCGATAACCGGCAGAAAGATCTGGCCCGGACGCTGGGCAGACAGCGCGCGCTGCTGGGTGAAGTGCAGAGCAAGCTGCGGCTGCTGGAAAATTATCTGACGCAGTATCGTGAACAGGCGACCGCCGCGGAGCGGGTTGGTCTCCTCAGCGCGCAAGCGATGGAAATGCGCAGTTTCATCGCACAGCTTGAACAGGTGCTTGAGCTGCAACGGGAAAACCTTCAACACCAGCAGCAGCAGGTGAGTCGCTTGCAAAGCGAATGGGTGGCGGCCCGAGGTCGAGGTAAGGGGTTGGCCTCCCTTGCTCAGCGCCTGGAAAATGAGCAACGCAGTCTGGTATTACGCAACATGCAAAAAGAGTTGGATGAATGGGCGACGCGTTCCTCCACCCTGTGGACTGGGTATGTTTCTTGCCTATGATAGGGCAAATCTCTTTCTGAGGAGGCGCCGGAATGGCCGCAGGAATCATGCACGCAATCGCCAATCCCATAGCGGCGCCCGCGCCGGCGGATGCTCCGATCCCGGCGCAATCCACAAACAGCCCGGGATCGGCGCCTGATTTCGCTCAGGTGATGGCGGGACAGCGGGTGACGACGGTACCGGTGAGCGCTCAGGATAAGGCGGGCACGTCTGAGAAGCGCGGGGCA
>JAKCBU010000323.1:0-304 GCA_021839095.1 Pseudomonadota bacterium
GTTGCTGTTGGGGCTGCCCGGCAAGCTGGGAATGAGCGGTGCGGAGGTCTGGACCCATTATCAGGCAGGGGAGCTGGCGGGCATTCGCCACTACTGCGAAGTGGATGTGCTCAACACGGCCTTGGTCCACCTGCGTTTTGAACTGACCCGCGGGCATCTCGACAGATCGGCTTATGATGTTTGCCAGACCCTGTTGCGGTCTTACTTGCAAAGCCGGGACGAGGCCCACGTCCAGGAATTTCTCACCCTGTGGCCAGAGAATCTGCATGTCGCGTCCCAAGCCCATCCATAACGCTCAGCCTGA
>JAKCBU010000323.1:314-2569 GCA_021839095.1 Pseudomonadota bacterium
TTGCCCGTGTGGAGGGCAAGGTACTGTTTGTCGATGGGGCGCTGCCCGGCGAGCGGGTCTGGGCACGGCGTACCCAGAACCACAAGAGCTTTGATCGTGCCGAGTTGCTGCAGGTGGTCAGGGCATCCTCCCTGCGGGTGTCGCCGCCTTGTCCTCACTTTGGTGTCTGCGGGGGTTGCAGCCTGCAGCATCTGGAGCCAGCGGCGCAGGTGGCTATCAAGCAAAGACAACTGGAAGATCATCTCTGGCGCATCGGCAAGGTCCGTCCCGAACGCGTCCTGCCACCCATTCATGGCCCGAGCCTGGGCTATCGCAGCAAGGCACGGCTCTCGGTGCGCACGCCGAAAACCCGGGGCGCGATGGTGGGTTTTCGCGAACGCAACAGCAGTTATGTCGTGGATATGGGGCAATGTCTGACCCTCGACCCGCGCGTCGGGCAACGCATTCTGCCCCTGCGGACGCTGATCGGGCAGATGCAATCGCCCCAGGATTTCCCGCAGATCGAAGTGGCGGCCACGCCGGATGCCGTCGCGCTGGTGTTTCGTCACATGCGGCCGCTGGCGGAAACTGATTTGCAGCACCTGCGCGCTTTTGGCGTGCAACACGACCTGCAGATATGGTTGCAACCGCGCGGGCCGGAGACCCTATATCCCTTGTGGCCGGAGCAGCCGGAGACTCTCCATTACGACCTGCCGGATTATTCGTTGCGCCTGCGTTTTGATCCCCTGGTCTTCACTCAGGTCAATCAGGCGGCGAATCAGGTGATGGTGCGCCGCGCCATGGCGTTGCTGCAACCGCAACCGGGAGAGCACATTCTGGACCTCTTCTGTGGGCTCGGGAATTTTACCCTGCCCATCGCCCGATTGGGAGCGCAGGTGCTTGGCATTGAAGGAGATGCCCGGCTGGTCGCGCTGGCTGCGGAGAATGCCGCTGCCAACGGCCTGGCGGATAAAGCCCGGTATGCCGTTGCCGATCTCACTCAGGCCCAGATGGAAGATTTTGCTCCGGCGGGCGCCATCGACAAAATGCTCATCGACCCGCCCCGCAGTGGAGCCATCGAAGTGTTGCGCAGTCTGACCCCCGGCGTCCGCCGTCTGGTGTATGTCTCCTGCAATCCGGCGACCCTGGCCCGTGACGCCGAGTATCTGGTACACGAGCGCGGCTATCGTCTGCGAGCGGCGGGCGTCGTCAACATGTTTCCCCATACTGCCCATGTCGAATCCATTGCCCTCTTCGAACGCTGAGCGGCCCGCGCGCTGGCTCTGGGTGGATGTCTCCGCCCAGCGCCTGTATGAAATGCAAGGCGCCGAATCGCGCTCCGAGTATGTCGTATCCACGGCCCGTAAGGGGCTGGGAGAAGAGCGCGACAGCGGTTGCACGCCGCGCGGCTGGCATGTAGTGCGTGCGCGCATCGGCGCCGGCCTGCCCGCGATGGCCATTCTGCGCGGCCGGCGCTGGACCGGCACCTGTTACAGTGCGGAGTGGGCGGCCGTCCAGCCGCGCCGGGACTGGATTCTCGGGCGCATCCTCTGGCTCTCGGGCAGCGAAATCGGTTTTAATCGTGGTGGCCTTCAGGATACCTTCCGCCGTTATATCTACATCCATGGCACAGCCGATGTGGACCATCTCGGTCAACCGGTATCGGCAGGCTGCGTGCGGATGGCGCCCGATGCGGTATGCGTCCTCTTTGCGGAATGTGCCGTGAATACCCCCGTTTTTGTCGGCCTGCAGCCACCGCTGCACTTCCCCCGCTGAGGATGTCCTGAATGGCCCGTTTCCGCTTGCCCCGTTTCCGCCGTGCCGTAAACGTGTTCAATCCAAAGTTGTTCGAAAACCTTTCGCTCGCGGCCTTTCTGGCCTGGGTCGGCCTGGGTTCGGATGCCTTGTCTTCCTCCGCTTACGGTCCACCGGAAATCTATTATGCCCTGAAGGGCCATGAATATCTGGCCGTTTTCCTGGCCATCGGCATCCCGATTTCGGTGTTTATCATCTCGGCGGGTTACAGACAGGTCATCGCCCTGTTCCCCGATGGTGGTGGCGGATATCACACCGCGTCTACCCTATTAGGGCCGAAAGCCGGCCTGGTGAGTGGCGCCGCGCTGATCGTCGACTATGTCTTGACGGCGGCGATTTCGGTGGCATCGGGTACCGAGGCGCTGTTGAGCACCATGCCCGCCTCCTGGTACAGCGAACGCATTCTCCTGGATGTCGCGATACTGTTGTTCCTGATCTTCATCAACCTGCGCGGCATGAAA
>JAKCBU010000324.1 GCA_021839095.1 Pseudomonadota bacterium
GGCAAACTGATCCTGCCGCAGCTTGCCGAGACGCTCGCCGCTACTCAGGCTGACGTGTCCGGAGCTGGGCTCCAGATCGCCACCGAGAATCTTCATCAGCGTCGTCTTGCCACTGCCATTGGCACCGATAAGGCCATAGCGGTTGCCATTGCCGAACTCGACGGAGACGTTTTCAAAAAGGGCCTTGGCCCCGAATTGCATGGTGAGATTCGTGGTGCTGAGCAAGATCGACTCCGAAAGGACGGCAAGCCAGGGTTGACCGACGGGCGCGATGATAGCACTGAACCGGGTGCGCGTCCTCACCGTTCGATCAACGGTCCGGTGTTCCCGGGGGCGCCTGGATAACTTGACAGATTCGCTCGGCTTCCCGTACCTTGCTCAATGAATCGTTATAAACGCTAGGGGCGTCCCGTCGTGGACTGAGAGGTACCCTTGGAACCTGATCCGGGTTGTGCCGGCGTAGGGAAGCGCGACCGCAGCACGCCTGTCCGCACCTTCCTCCCGCCTCCTGATTCTGTTCCGCGGCGATCGGATAAATTTTTAGGAGGAGTGACTATGGCTACCCGTCCCACGGATATGGTGAATACTATGCAGGACGCAGCGGTAACCTGCGGCCCGATTCCCGGCTCACACAAGCGGTATCTCAGTGGCGCGCGTTTCCCGGAATTGCGCATCCCCTTGCGGGAGATTCGGCAGAGCGACTCCCGGCAGCGGGACGGCAGCCTCGAAGTCAATCCTGCCATCCCGGTTTACGATTGCAGCGGTCCCTATACCGATCCCGACGCGTCCATAGACATCCATGCGGGTCTGCCGCCCCTGCGCTGGCAGTGGTCGCCGGTCGAAGCCGCCATCGAGAGCCGTCCCGAGCCCAGCTCCGCCTATGGCCGCGCCCGTCTGGCCGATGCGCGCACGGCGGATCTGCGGTTTCATCATCGCCGCGAAATCCGCCGGGCGGCCAACGGCGGCAACGTCTCCCAGATGCACTATGCGCGGCGCGGCATCATCACCCCCGAGATGGAATTCGCCGCCATCCGCGAAAATCAGGGTCTGGAGCGTCTGCGCGCCAGCCACCCGGCGTTGTTCCGCGCCCATCGCGGCGAGTCCTTCGGCGCGCAGATCCCCGACACCATTACCCCGGAGTTCGTGCGCGACGAAATCGCCCGGGGCCGCGCCATCATCCCCGCCAACATCAACCACCCGGAACTGGAGCCGATGATCATCGGCCGCAACTTTCTGGTGAAGATCAACGCCAACATCGGCAATTCCGCCGTGACCTCCTCCATCGCCGAAGAAGTGGAAAAAATGGTCTGGTCGATCCGCTGGGGCGCCGATACGGTCATGGACCTCTCCACCGGCAAGCATATTCACGAGACCCGCGAATGGATTATCCGCAACAGCCCCGTGCCCATCGGCACCGTGCCCATTTATCAGGCGCTGGAAAAGGTGGACGGCAAGGCCGAAGACCTCACCTGGGATCTCTACCGTGACACCCTCATCGAACAGGCGGAGCAAGGGGTGGACTACTTCACCATCCACGCCGGCGTGCTGCTGCGTTACATCCCGCTCACGGCCAACCGCCTCACCGGCATCGTGTCGCGCGGTGGTTCCATCATGGCCAAATGGTGTCTGGCCCATCACCGGGAGAGCTTCCTCTACACCCATTTCGAGGAAATCTGCGAGATCATGAAGGCCTATGACGTGAGCTTCTCCCTGGGGGATGGCCTGCGGCCGGGGTCGCTGGCCGACGCCAATGACGAGGCCCAGTTTGCCGAGCTGCATACCCTGGGCGAACTCACCCGGATCGCCTGGAAGCACGACGTGCAGGTCATGATCGAAGGCCCCGGCCACGTGCCCATGCAACTCATCAAGGCCAATATGGACGAGGAGTTGCAGCACTGTTTCGAGGCCCCGTTCTATACGCTGGGACCGCTGACCACGGACATCGCCCCCGGCTATGACCATATCACCAGCGCCATCGGCGCCGCGCAGATCGGCTGGTACGGCACCGCCATGCTCTGCTACGTCACGCCCAAGGAACACCTCGGCCTGCCGGACAAAAATGACGTGCGGGAAGGGGTGATCACCTACAAGATCGCCGCCCACGCCGCCGACCTCGCCAAGGGGCATCCCGGCGCGCAGGTGCGGGACAACGCGCTGTCCAAGGCCCGTTTTGAATTCCGCTGGGAAGACCAGTTTCATCTCGGGCTGGACCCGGAAAAGGCGCGGGAATATCACGACGAGACCTTACCGCAGGAGGGCGCCAAGGCGGCGCATTTCTGCTCCATGTGCGGGCCCCATTTCTGTTCGATGAAAATCTCCCAGGATTTGCAGGAGTATGCGCGATCCAAGGGCGAAGACATCGAGAGCGCCCGGCTGGACGGTCTGCGGGAGAAAGCGGAGGATTTCAAACGTCTGGGGAAGCATATCTATCTGCGCTGACGCCCGCTCCCTTCCCGGTCCCGTCTCCGGCAGTCCGGCCAGAGACGGTCTATACGAATCGGCGGAGGCTGCTATAATCGGCCTGCGCGAGGTGGCGGAGAGGGAGCATGACGGACTCATCGAGACAGT
>JAKCBU010000325.1 GCA_021839095.1 Pseudomonadota bacterium
GGGTCGGCCGCACATCCGGATCAGCGATCCCCGGGTCTGCGCGGATGATTGTAAAACACAGTCCTGCACCTTCGCCTGTCCCGCGGCCTGTTACGCCAAAGACGAGGGTGGTGGTGTGGTCCTGACCACGGACGGCTGCCTGGAGTGCGGCACTTGTCGGGTCATTTGTTCGGAATATCGCAACGTGGACTGGTCCTATCCACGGGGCGGTCACGGCATCCTCTTCAAGTTCGGTTAAGCCGGGGGCATTTCATGAGCAAACCGGAACGCCACGTCTTTGTCTGCGTCCAGTCCAGGCCGCCGAGCCATCCCAAGGGCTCCTGCGGCGCCCAAGGCTCTGCGGATCTGCTCCGTGCTTTTCAGGACACCTTTGAAGCACGCAAACTCTGGGGGCGTTTCGCCCTGACGCAGTGCGGTTGTCTGGGGCCCTGCGGTGAGGGTCCCAATGTGCTGATTTATCCCGAAGGCATCCTTTATGCGGGAGTACGTCAGGATGATATCGACATCATTATCGACGAGCATCTGATCGGCGGCACCCCTGTCACCCGCCTCTACCCGACGCCGGAGGCCTGGGCCAATGAGCCCTGACGGCGCCCTTCGAGAGATCGCCCTGCCCTTTGCCGGGCCGGCGGCTTCGCTGCTGGAGGCCGCATTGGCCAGTAGCACACACCCGATCGCGGTGGAACCATTGCTGAGGCAGCATCTGCTGAGCGATCCGGATGATCTGCCCGCCTATTTTGCCCTGTACAAGCTGCTGTTCCGCCAGTCCCGGCTGGCGGAAGCCGAAGAGATGGCACGCACCGCCCTGGCCAGAGGGGCACGACTGGGCGGATTTTCCCCCGACTGGCAGCAACTCGCTCCAGGCACGGCAGACTGGTCCATGATTCACAGTCCTGCCCATTTTTATCTCTTCACCCTGAAGGCCCTGAGTTTCATCCTGTTACGCCGCAAGCAACTGGACGAATGCCGGGAGATTCTGGAAAAGATCGGCGAGCTGGACCCCCGCGATCTGGTGGGGTCGTCCGTCATCCGCGCCTATGCCGACGGTGTGATGGCGCATGGAGTCGGATGATGCGTCAAACAAAATGACAGACTCGCCCGGAGTGCGCCCGTGCTGAACATCTCCCCCTTCACCGCGATCGAGGAGGCGGGCACTGCCGTACTCACGTTGACCGAAGGGCTGGAGAAGGAAGAATTTCTTGCTTCGCGCCTCACCCGTGCGGAAACCCGGCGCCAGCTTCGCCTCATGAGCGCGGCCGCCCTGCTCCTGTCGTCAGAGATCCACGCCTTGATGGTGGAAATTGACTGGGATGGCTGGCGCACCCTCGACCAGCGCCTCGCGACCAGTGATCAAGCAGCGGACGTCCTGCTTTGGCTCGCGGTGCGCGCGCTGGCACCAGATACCCTGATGTGGCTGCGGGTGTACCGCAAAAACCAGCCGGAATGGTTCAAAGTGGACGATTGATGGACCAGACCCGCCGTGCAGCGCGTACTGCGCGAGGAAGCTTATCGATGACCACGGAAAGCGCAAACCGCTTTATTCTGGAGGAAATAAATGCTTATTGTCATCCCTGGTGAAAAGCATAAGGCATATTGAATTCCGCTTCATGATCAGTTATCGAGAAATGGGAGCAGATGCCTGTTATCCCCCCATTTCGCCCGGCACAGGAGTCCGTCCATGAACTACGCCTTCCCGCCCGCCCCTGTCGTGACTCTGGACGCCATGTCCAGCCACCCGTTCCCGGTGCGACGCATTTTTTGCGTCGGGCAGAACTACGCCGATCACGCCCGGGAAATGGGCGCTGCGCCCGATGCCGAACCCTTCTTTTTCATGAAACCGGCCAGCGCCATTCTACAGAATCATTCGGCGCTGCCCTACCCGTCCGGCACTACCGACCTGCAGCCCGAGGTAGAACTGGTGGTGGCGCTACACAAGGGTGGCAAAAATATCCCCATGGACAAGGTCGATTATGACTATGTGTTCGGCTATGCCGTGGGTCTGGACATGACCCGCCGCGACCTGCAGCGCACCGCCCGCGAAAAGGGCCAGCCCTGGGAGATGGCCAAAGCATTCGACCATTCGGCGCCCTGCACGGCCATCACGCCCGAGTTTTATTCAGGGACCATCGCCCGCGGCAGGATTGAACTCAAGGTGAATGGTCAAATCCGCCAGAGCGCCGATGTCGGTGACATGCTCTGGAAGATCCCGCAGCTTGTTCATTACCTGTCGAATCAGGTGGAATTGTTTCCCGGCGATCTCATCTTTACCGGCACCCCCGCCGGCGTGAGCGCCGTGGTGACCGGCGACGTGATCGAAGCGGTCGTCGCCGGGCTGGAACCACTGACGATTACCATCGCCTAGCCCGATCATCCCCCCACTCGACCAGGAACCCCCGGATGCCAACTCCCAGCATTTTCCAGCATCATCGCATGATCCTCTGTCACTTCGACAGCTACAGTACCGCCCTGCGTTTCGCCCGCTTTGGCGATAGCGTCATGATTCCCACGCCGCTGCCGGAACAGGTCGGCCTGACCACGGCATCTGCCGACACGGATGATCATCC
>JAKCBU010000326.1 GCA_021839095.1 Pseudomonadota bacterium
CGATCTGCATAGTCCCGCACCCGGCGGAGCAGGCGGTTGGCGATGCGCGGGGTTCCCCGGGCGCGCCGGGCGATTTCCTGCGCACCTTCCAGGGTTTGGGGGGTGCTGAGAATCTGGGCGGAGCGGGTGACGATCTGCGTCAACTCGGCGTCACTGTAGAATTCCAGATGAAAACTGATGCCGAAGCGGTCCCGCAGCGGCGAGGTCAACAGACCTGCACGGGTGGTGGCGCCGATCAGGGTGAAGGGCGGCAGGTTGATTTTGATGGAGCGCGCCGCGGGTCCTTCGCCGATGAGGATGTCGAGCGCGTAGTCTTCCAGCGCCGGGTAGAGGATTTCTTCCACCACCGGGCTGAGGCGATGAATTTCATCCACGAAAAGCACGTCGCGCGGCTGCAGGTTGGTGAGGATGGCCGCGAGATCGCCCGGTTTGTCCAGCACCGGTCCCGAGGTGACCTTGAGACCGGCGCCCATCTCCTGAGCGATGATATGGGCCAGGGTGGTCTTGCCGAGCCCGGGCGGACCGAAGAGCAGCACATGATCCAAGGCTTCGCTGCGTCTCCGGGCCGCTTCAATATAGAGGCCCAGTGATTCGCGCAATTTGGCCTGCCCGAGATACTCCGCGAGCCGCCGCGGACGCAGGGCATGATCTATCGCATCATCGTGGGCTTCCTGAGGGTTGAGGGGGCCTCTATCCATCATTCTGGTCTGACCATTGGCGCGCTGACGGGTTCCAAAATCAATGCCGTGACAAATGTTGCAGCGACTGACGGATCAGGTCTTCCAGACCCAGATCTTCCGCCAGGCCGGCTATCGCCTGGCTCGCCTGCGCCGGCTTATAACCCAAAGTCAGCAGCGCCGCAATGGCCTCCTGGCGCGGGTCGCCGCTGGTCCGCGTGCCAATCGGTCCGGGTGTGATTCCGCCCATCTTGTCGCGCAGCTCCACCACCAGTCGCTCGGCGGTTTTTGGACCGATGCCGGGAATGGCGGTGAGTTGCGCCGTGTTACCTTCGGCCACGGCTTGGCTGAGCCGATCCGCAGACAGGCCGGAAAGACAGGCCAACGCCACTTTGCCGCCGATCCCGTTGACCCGGATCAGCAGGCGAAAGGTATCCCGCTCGGCCATGCTGATGAAACCATACAGCAGGTGGGCGTCCTCACGAATGGTGAGATGGGTGAAAACGGTCAGCGCCGCGCCCTCGGCCGGCATTTGATAGAAGCTGGACAGCGGCATCTCCAACTCATAGCCCACACCCTGCACCTCGAGCCAGAGCCAAGGCGGGCGGCGCTGCAGAATCTTGCCGGTGAGCGAGGTGATCATGACGGGGGCAGATCCTTGGTCGTCATGGCGCTCACCGGCTGTCAGCCCATTGCCAGCGCTGTTGCGTGCTGGCGTGATGGGCATGACAGATGGCACAGGCCAAGGCATCGGCCGCGTCGGCCTGTGGGATCGCACTGAGTTTGAGGAGCCAGCGGACCATGCTCTGTACTTGCTCCTTGGCGGCGTGGCCACCACCGACGGTGGCTTTTTTGACCTGCAGTGCCGTGTATTCATGGACGGGCAATCCGGCTTCGAGCAAGGCGACGAGGGCGGCGCCGCGCGCCTGCCCCAGTTTGAGGGCGGAGTCCGCATTCCGCGCCATGAAGACCTGTTCGACGGCCGCCACATCCGGCCGGGTGTCGCCGATGACGTGTTTCAGTCCGCGGTGGATGGCGCCGATGCGCTCCAGAAAGGGCTGCCCGGATACATTCAGGCAACCGTGAGCCACATGCCGGAGTTGGCCGGACGTGTCGGAGTCGATGATGCCGTAGCCGGTGCGCAAGGACCCGGGGTCGATACCGATGATCCGCACCGCGGCCCCGGCCAGTGCCCCGGCACTCAGTCCCATGGCCGCCGCGTCCACCCAGCGCTCCGCCGCGGGTTCAGGATACGGCTTCCAGACGGGCCATTTCCTCGTCACTGATCGCGTAGTTGGCATAGACGTTCTGCACGTCGTCATTTTCTTCGAGAACGTCGATCAGGCGCAGCAGCTTCTCCGCATCCTCCCCACAGACGTCCACCGTGGTTTCGGGGATCATGGTGATTTCGGTTTCTTCCGCTTTCAGGCCCGCCGCTTCCAGTGCCAGGGCGACACCATGCAGTTCGGTCGCGGCGGTATAGACGGCGATCCGCTCGCCTTCGCTGACCACATCCTCGGCGCCGGCCTCCAGCGCCGCTTCGAGAATACGGTCCTCGTCGGCGTCACCGGGAAAGCTGATCAGGCCGCGTTTCTTGAAAAGGTAGGCCACCGAACCCGCCGTACCCATATTGCCGCCCCGCTTGGAGAAAATATGGCGTATTTCGGCGACGGTGCGGACTTTGTTGTCGGTCATGGTTTCGATCAGGAGGGCAACCCCGCCGGGGCCGTAACCCTCGTAGGTCACTTCTTCGTAATCCACGCCTTCCAGCTCACCGGTGCCGCGTTTGACCGCCCGCTCGATAGTGTCTTTGGCCATATTGGCCCCGTAGGCCTTGTCCAGGGCAAGGCGCAAGCGAGAATTGCTGGCTGGATCACCGCC
>JAKCBU010000013.1 GCA_021839095.1 Pseudomonadota bacterium
CATCACGCTGACTTGGCTGCAGCGTATTCCCTTGTGGCTGACGGTCGCCGTCATCTCCCGGGATCTGCTGATCACGGGGGGTAGCCTGCTCTACCTGTTACTCATTGGGAAGTTTGTGGCCAGTCCGACGTTGTTGTCCAAATGGAACACGGCCTTGCAGTTTGGGGTCATCGTGTCGGTGTTGGCGGAGGCGGCGCTCCATACGCGTTTCCCGCTGTTACCCATTTTCGTGCTGGCGTTCTTGATGGCGGTGATATCCGGGGGGCAGTATGCCTGGGTTTGGAGCCGCAAGGCGATTGCTCAGGAGGGGGCTTCCAACGAACCATGATGGGCAAGCGGCAACTCATTCTGCCCCTGGGAGGGTATCCGCAATTGACCCTGGAGGGCTATTATCCCGTTCCTAACGCGGAGGCGTTGTGTGCGGTGCAGAACCTCTTGGGAGGGGAACGGCGAAATCCCTCACTCTATCTTCATGGTCCCAGTGGCGCGGGGAAAAGTCACCTGCTGCAGGGAGCCGCCGCCGCGGTGCCCGGATGGGTGCCTTACATCGATTGCAAGGAAGTAACCACGCCCTTCGGGGCCGCAACGACCGCGGAGGCATTTGCCAGTTTGGCGGCAGCTCCGCTGTTGTGTCTGGACAATATCGACGCTTGGGCAGGTCAGCGCGATAAAGAAATTTTTTGCTTCGACCTCTATAATGAGCGTATGCGTATCCAGAAGCCCATCCTCTTCGCCAGCCGACAAGCGCCGCAGATCGCGAATTGGGTGCTTCCGGACTGGGCCAGCCGGGTGACTGCATGTCTACAATATGTTTTGCATCTGCCCAACGACGCAGAGCGCCGGGTGGTTTTGCAGGAGATGGCGCAACGCCGAGGCTTGCGGATGGGTGAAGACGTGGCCCGCTACCTGTTGAGGCATCACCCGCGTGATCTCGGCGCGTTGGACAGGCTGTTGAATCTGTTGGATACCCGTAGCTGGGAGTGTCAGCGCGAGTTGACCATTCCTTTTGTTCGCCTTTGTCTGGCCGAGGGGCGGCCATCATGATCGGAGGGGGGCCACCAAACCGGTGCCTCCGCCAGAAGGACAATGCCTCGATGCCGCTTCCCAGGGCGAATATCCACCGCGGGCGGCGTATGCTTCATCGGATATATCGCGCGTGGCATGGTTTCTGGCTCGATGATTGCGTCGACCGTGCAGGCTTGCTCGCCTATGGGACGCTCTTCAGCTTGGTTCCGCTGGTGGTGGTGGTCTTTAGCTTGTGGAATCTGGTGGGGTTCAGCCTATCACACCGTGCCCAGGTCGATCGTTTGATTTTGCACAGTTTTGTTCCAGAGGCGGGAGATACGATTCTGCGCCAGGTGAACCACCTTGCAGCGCGAGGTGCGGAATTGAGCATTTTTGGCATATTGGGGCTGAGTGTTACCGCGATCCTCCTGATTCATTCCGTCGAGCGGCACTTCAATGCGATCTGGGGGGTTGTGCCGGGGCGTCTGTGGTATCGCTTTTTACGTTACCTGGTCACGCTTGTGGTTGGTCCACTCAGTCTTGTACTTATATTGCCTCTGCTCGGCCCTCTACAGCCTGTGCTGGCTTATCTGGCACATCTCCCGGTTATTCCGGATTTTTTGAGTTATGTCCTTGCCTTTCTGGTGGTCACGGTGATGATGACGGTGTTCTACAAGACACTGCCTTCGGCGCGTACGCGCTGGCGGGACGTCCTTCTGGGCGGGGTATCCGCCGCCATCCTGTTTGAGGTGACCAAGGTTGCGCTGGCAGGCTATCTGCAATTCTCAACTTTCGAAACCATATACGGCGCTCTGGGCGCCTTCCTCATTTTTCTCCTCTGGTTATATATGGCCTGGGCCAGTATTTTGTTCGGTGCGGAGATGGCCGCCTCCGCCATGATGGAGGACGACCATTAGGCGAGACCCCGGTGCGAAAATATCCCGTCCGCGGCGGGAATTTTGCCGACAAACGCTTTACTTGCGCTGCGGTGATCGCTAATATGCCGCGCTTATGTTTTCTGCTAAAGCATCCAGCCTGCCGCTCGCCCGGGTGTCTGTCCAGGGCGACAGACTGAGTGGTGCCGTGGATTTGTCGGTCTGGATGCGGCTCAGCGAAGCGCTGGTGAGCGTGCGAACGGTGAATGTCAGTATCGACCTGATTCGCAGGGGCCAGGTAGTCACCGCCGATGGCGGCATAGAGGTAATCGGTGAAATTCCCTGCGCACGCTGCCTGGGCGCCATGCCGTTACAGCTTACCGTACCGGTGCACACTGGATTGGCGGAACTCGAGTCGGCGGTTGCTGCGTTGAACCCCGAGTTGGAGGCAGTGCTTGCGGAAAGGGGTGCCGTCGCCTTGCAGAGCTGGCTGGAGGACGAAGTGTTACTGGCCTTGCCCATGATCCCGCGTTGCGCGGAGTGGGTGTCCGGGGTATGCGCGGTTTCCGGGCTTGAGCCTTTGCAGTGTGTAGGATGAACTTGCAGTACACTTGTGTATACCGATTGGGAGAAATTGAGTCATGGCCGTTCCACAAAGTAAAACTTCCCGTTCTCGTCGCGATATGCGGCGCGCCCACGATTTTTTGACGGTGACGAACCGTTCCATGTGTGCCCAGTGTGGTGCGGCCAAACTGCCCCACCACGTTTGTCCGGAATGTGGCTTTTATAAGGGCCGCGAAGTCGTCAAGAAGGCGGTTGAGGCCTGACCGGGCCTTTGTGCCAGGTATCCCCGGGGGCTTTGCGATGCCGCATATCGCGGTAGATGCCATGAGTGGTGATTTTGGCCCATCGATGGTGGTGCACGCCATCCGCGATCTGGTCAAAGATCACCCGGATGTTATTTTTCGTGTGGTCGGCGATGCGGATGCCCTCCGGCAAGAGCTGTCCCGTGCGCGACTGCAGAATTCTACGCAGGTGATCGTGCATCACGCCAGTCAGGTGGTTGCCATGGACGAGACTCCCTCGCAAGCGTTACGCGGCAAGCGGGATTCCTCCATGCATATCGCCATCGGTCTGTTGCGCGAAGGCCATGCCGACGCGGTGGTCAGCGCGGGCAATACCGGTGCGCTCATGGCGTTGGGCAAGGTGTTTCTCCGCACCATTCCCGGAATTGACCGACCGGCCATCGCGGCTTTTCTGCCGACGACGACGGGACGCTTCCTCGCGCTGGATATGGGGGCCAATGTGGATTGCCACCCCGAACATCTTTTCCAGTTCGCGGTGATGGGTTCGATACTTGCCGAGCAGGTCATGGGAGTGACCAAACCGCGTGTCGGCCTGCTCAACATCGGTTCCGAGGAGATCAAAGGCAACGAGCAAGTCAAGGAAGCGGCGCTGCTCCTGCGTGCCAGTCATCTGAATTTCATCGGCAATGTCGAGGGTTCGGACATTTATCGGGGCGTTGCCGACGTGGTGGTTTGTGACGGTTTTGTGGGTAATGTGGCGCTCAAGACTTCTGAGGGACTGGCGGCGATGATCCGTCGGGAGTTGCGAGCGAGCTATACCCACGGCTGGTATGGGCGTGTCGCTTATCTGGTGAATCGGCCTATTCTGCAGCGTCTGCGTCGCCGCTTGGACTCCCGCCAATATAACGGCGCGACGCTGTTGGGTCTGAATGGTATCGTCATCAAGAGTCACGGGAATGCCGACCGGTTTGCTTTCGCCTGCGCGCTGGAAGTCGCCATCACCGAAGCCAAGCACCGGCTCACCCTGCACATAGCCGAAGTGATTCAGGAACGCCTCGATCCGGCGGTGCGAAGCAGCGCGTGAAACCCATTTACAGCCGTATCGTAGCCACCGGCGGCTACTTGCCGGAGCGTGTCCTCAGTAACCACGACCTTGCGCAAATGGTGGAGACCAGCGATGCCTGGATCTTCGCGCGTACCGGCATCCGCACCCGGCGTATCGTCGCAGCCGACGAGAAAACCGTAGATTTAGCCGAAGCCGCGGCGCGCCAGGCTCTGGAAGATGCCGGCCTGTGTGCCGAGGATCTGGACCTCATCGTGGTCGCGACGACCACCCCGGATCAGATATTCCCCAGCACCGCTTGCTTGTTGCAAGCGCGGTTGGGCAATCACGGTGCGCCCGCCTTTGATATCCAGGCGGTATGCACCGGATTCATCTACGCGCTGGCTACCGCCGACCGCTTCATTCGCTGCGGCGGGACGCGACATGCCCTGGTCGTCGGCGCGGAAAGCATGTCTCGCATTGTCGACTGGACGGATCGTGGCACCTGCATCCTTTTTGGGGATGGCGCGGGTGCGGTGATTCTCGGCGCGTCCGATGAGCCCGGCGTGATCTCCACCCACATCCACGCCGATGGGGCGTATGCCGATCTGCTTCAGGTTCCTGGCGGGGAGACACGGATGACCATGCAGGGCAATGCGGTGTTCCGCATGGCGGTGCGCACGCTTGGCGAGATGGTTCAGGAAACGCTGGCGGCCAACGCACTGGATTCCGCGGATATCGACTGGCTGGTGCCGCATCAGGCCAATATCCGCATCATCCAGGCAACGGCGGACAAATTGGGTCTATCGATGGAACGGGTGGTGACTACTGTGCAACATCATGGTAATACTTCAGCAGCTTCGGTACCGCTGGCCCTGGATGACGCGGCCCGGCGCGGTTGTTTCCAACCGGGCCAGCGCCTTCTGCTGGAGGCATTCGGTGGTGGTTTTACCTGGGGATCCGCGCTCCTGCGCTGGAGCTGAACGCCAGGTATTGTCCTGGTATTGAGAGGAGGTTCGCTTGCACGGCTCTATTGCCTTTGTTTTTCCCGGCCAGGGTTCACAGTCTTTGAATATGCTGGCTGATCTTGGAAGCGGTTATCCGCTGGTAAAAGAGATTTTTGCCGAAGCTTCCGCCCTCCTGGGAGAAGACCTTTGGTCGCTCACCCAGGAGGGGCCTGTCGAGAAGCTCAATCAGACGTGCCTCACCCAACCCGTGATGCTGACCGCCGGATATGCCGTCTATCGGGTTTGGGAAGAGGAGGGCGGTATTTTCCCGGATTTTGTGGCCGGGCACTCGTTGGGTGAATACACCGCCTTGGTGGTGGCGGGGGCTGTGGATTTTGCCGATGCCGTGCGATTGGTCGCCGAGCGGGGCCGTTTGATGCAGGAGGCGGTTCCCGAAGGCGTGGGAGCGATGGCGGCCATCATCGGTTTAGGGGATGACGATGTCAAACAGCTTTGTGCCGAGGAGGCCCATAAGGAAGTGCTTGCCGCAGCCAATTTTAATGCACCGGGACAGGTGGTGGTCGCGGGTGACCAAGCGGCTGTCGAACGTCTGATGGAGGCCGCGCGCGTGGCGGGTGCGAAGCGTGTGGTGATGCTTCCGGTCAGTGTTCCCAGTCACTGCAGTCTGATGGTGCCCGCGGCGGAGCGTTTCGCGGCAGTGCTGGAAACCGTCACCTTCCGTGCCCCCAAAGCCGTGGTCGTGCACAATGCCGATGTGCAGAGCCACCATAATCCCGAATCGATTCGAGCAGTGCTCGCCAAGCAACTGCACGCGCCGGTGCGTTGGACGGAGACCATTCGCCACCTTGCGCGGCAAGGCGCCATGACCTTCGTGGAAATGGGCCCTGGGCGCGTCCTGTCGGGACTCGGTAAACGCATTGAACCCAGTTTGACCATGCTCCATGTCGAAGATGGCAAGAGTCTCAAGGCCACCCTGGAGGCCATTTGATGGGGGGGGTATTAAACGGTCAAGTGGCACTGGTCACCGGTGGAAACCGCGGTATTGGCCGTGAAATTGCGCGGGTGCTGGGCGAACAGGGGGCGCAGATCGTCGCCACGGCGACCACCCCAGAGGGTGCGGAACGGATTAGCGCTGATTTGGCGGCACAAGGCATCGGTGGTAGAGGGTTCGTTTTGGACGTTACTGACGACGCCGCGATGTCCGCCTTGCTGACACAGATGGAAACAGACCACAGTGCGCCGACCATACTGGTGAATAACGCAGGGATTACTCGTGACCAGTTACTGTTGCGTATGAAGGATGAAGACTGGGATGCCGTCATTGCGACCAACTTGCGCGCGGTGTATCGCTTGAGCAAATTGTGTGTGCGGGATATGCTCAAGAGACATTACGGTCGCATAATTAATGTCACTTCCGTGGTGGGTGTCATGGGTAATGCCGGGCAAAGCAATTATGCGGCGGCCAAGGCGGGTGTGGCCGGATTTACGCGCGCCATGGCGCGAGAGGTGGCGGCACGCCAAATTACCGTCAATTGTGTGGCCCCGGGTTTTATCCGTACCGATATGACGGACGGGCTGAACGAAGCGCATCGGGCGGCATTGATGCAGCAGATTCCTGCGGGCAGATTGGGCACCGTCGCCGATGTGGCGGCAGCGGTCGCTTATCTGGCCAGCCCACAGTCGGGTTACGTGACCGGTCAAACTCTGCATGTCAATGGTGGTCTGTGGATGGGTTGAGGGTGCGGATGGCTTTACAGGACTGTATGCCCTGTGGTCCAATCTCGCCGACTATAATTTTTCTTAACCAACAGAGGAGCTTCTCCCAATGGACAATGTGGCAGAACGTGTAAAGAAGGTGGTGGTGGAGCAGTTGGGCGTCAATGAGGACGAAGTGACCAATGAAGCCTCTTTCGTGGATGATCTGGGTGCGGACTCGCTGGATACCGTGGAGTTGGTGATGGCGTTGGAAGAAGAATTTGATTGTGAAATCCCTGATGAGGAAGCGGAGAAGATCGCCACCGTGCAGCAGGCTATTGACTATGTCTCTGCCCATATGCCGACCAAGGACGCCTGAGCCTGTTCTGGTGAGGTGATGGAGGAGAATAAGCGTTTGAAGAGGCGTGTAGTTATTACGGGGCTGGGTATTGTATCTCCTATCGGGGTGGGTGTCCCGGCGGCCTGGGAATCCATCATCCAGGGGCGTAGCGGTATCGGACGGGTCACGCGCATTGATCCCTCTGCTTATGCTTCTCAGATCGCAGGTGAAGTGCGTGGTTTTGATATCGGGCAATATCTCTCTATGAAAGAAGCCCGAAAGATGGATTTATTCATTCATTATGGTCTCGCGGCGGCCATGGAAGCCATCGCCGACTCCGGTCTGCACATCAGTGCGAACATTGCCGAACGGGTGGGCGTTTCCATCGGAAGTGGTATCGGGGGATTGCCGGGTATTGAATCCGAGCACCAGATCATCACTGAAAGCGGCCCGCGGCGAATCTCGCCTTTTTTTATCCCGCGCTGTATCGTCAATATGGTGTCGGGTCATGTTTCGATCATGTACGGTGCCAAGGGACCCAATATTGCGATGGCGACGGCATGTTCCACCGGTACACATTCTATCGGTGAGGCTGCCCGCTTCATCGAATACGGCGATGCCGACGTCATGATCGCCGGTGGCGCCGAGGCGGCTATCAGTCCCTTGGGGCTCGGTGGCTTTTCGGCGGCACGGGCCCTCTCCACGCGCAATGACGATCCCGAGAAGGCCAGTCGCCCCTGGGATAAGGACCGGGACGGGTTCGTGCTTGGTGAAGGTGCGGGTGTCCTCGTGCTGGAGGAACACGATTTCGCCCTGCGCCGCGGGGCGCGCATTTACGCCGAGTTGCCTGGGTATGGTATGAGTTCCGACGCTTACCACATGACTCAGCCCACTCCGGCCGGAGAAGGGGCGGCCCGTTGCATGCGGGCCGCCCTGCGCAACGCCGGAGTGGCCCCAGAAATGGTGGGTTACATCAATGCCCATGGTACCTCGACCCCGCTCGGGGATCGCTCCGAGAGTGATGCGGTACATACGGTTTTTGGTGAACATGCCCGGCGTTTGGCGATGAGTTCGACCAAATCCATGACGGGCCACCTTTTGGGTGCCGCGGGTGGTGTCGAGGCTGTCTTCACTTCGCTGGCGCTCCATCGGGGCGTTTTACCGCCCACTATCAATCTCGATCAGGCAGATGAGGGGTGTGATCTCGATTACGTGCCGCATCAGGCGCGGAAGGCGGAAGTCGAAGTGGCGCTGAGTAATTCCTTCGGCTTTGGCGGTACCAACAGTTCGCTCGTTTTTCGTCGTTTCAAGGCCTGATCCGTTTCCGTGGGGGTGATGGCCGCCACTGTGGATGGAAGGGATCTTGGGACGGAAGCGCGCATCCTGGCCTTTGACCGAGCCTTGCATTACGGGGATGGGCTCTTTGAAACGATCGCGGTGGTGGCGGGTGTCCCCCTGTTTTGGGACGCGCATATCGCCCGTCTTGCGCACGGGGCAAAGATTTTGCGCCTCCCGATGCCCGACCCGCTCCTCTGGACGGGTGATTTTCAGAATCTTCTCCGCGGTGCCGCGATACAGTCTCGCCGTATGCTCCTCAAGCTCATCCTGAGCCGAGGGGACGGTGGTGGATACGGGAGCTCCGGGGCCGGTCCGGCGCGGCGCTATCTCTTTCTGTCGGAATGGCCGGAACGTGCTTGGCAATACTGGGAACCGGGCATCGCGACGGCGCTGTGTCCGGTCCCCCTGCTTACCGGGGTGCCGTTCCTTACGGTGAAGTCGCTGAACCGTTTGAACCAGGTCGCGGCCCGTGATGCGTTGCCCCCGGAATATCCCGAGGGCATCATGCTGGATCAGGCTGGCATCTTGCGTGAGGGTGTGATGTCCAATCTGTTCTGGACACATTCCGGCGTGGTGTATACCCCTGATTTGACCGATGGAGGGATAGCGGGCATCCAGCGTCGGGTCATCCTGGATGGGCTCCACGCGCGTGGCATGCCTGTCCGGCTGGTCCGGTGCGGCGCCGAGGCTCTGCAGGATGCCGAAGAAATATTTTTCAGCAACAGCTTGATCGGTATTTGGCCGGTTCGCCATTATGCACGGCGCCTGCTTCCGGGTCATGCCGGTCCGGTGGCATCCGCCTTGCTCGCCTGGCATCGGGAGATGGGTCTGGGACCGCAGCGATGAATCGAAGGTACAGATCCATCTTAATGGTTTTGTTTGCATTTCTTGCCCCGGCGGGCCTTTATTATGTCGGTATGTATTGGCCGGAAACGATGCCCGTGAAAGGGGTGACCGTACCTATTCCCCTGGGCGCCAGTGGTACGCAGAGCATCGCGGCCCTGGCGCGCGCGGGAGTGCTGGACAGCCCAATCCTCTTTCGTTTGGCCTGGGCGTTGGCGGGTCGTCCCCCGATGCAGGCCGGGCTTTATCAGTTTCAAGGCCGCATCGATCAGGCGCAGGTGCTTCGCCGACTCATCACCGGACAATCCACGCCACTCAATCTGTTGATTGTGCCAGGCTGGCGTTTACAGGACATCTATCAGGAGATTCGCGGCAAGGCTCCCTACCTGAATGACCAACACCTGCCTCGGCGCGAGACGGCGGCGCGTCGTCTCGCGCAGCAGGGCATCGGTGCGGAGGGAAGCGCCGAGGGATGGCTGTTTCCTGATAGCTACCGCTACGTGCCCGGCACTACCGCGGTGAGTCTCCTCAAACGGGCCTATGTGCGTATGCAACACGAACTCCAGGCCCTGTGGGCCGGACGTGTGCGTGGCTTACCTCTGCATAATCCCTACCAGGCCCTGATTCTCGCCTCTATCGTTCAGAAGGAGGGTGCGCCGCCCGCGCAGCAGGCCCATATCGCCGCGGTGTTTCTCAATCGCTTGCGGCAGGGGATGCCTTTGCAATCGGACCCCACGGTGATTTACGCTTTGGGGGACCGTTACACGGGGCATTTGACACCCCAGGAGATGCGCGTGGAGAGCCCCTACAACACCTATATCCACACAGGGTTGCCGCCGACCCCCATTGCGATGCCGGGACTGAGCAGCTTGCTAGCCGTGTTGCATCCCATGGACAGCACCGATCTATATTTTATCGCTCAGGGCGGTATATACCATTACTCAGTAAGTTATAAGCAACATCTCAAGCAGATTCTGCGTTATCTGCCGCATTCCGGAGGGGCGCGTTCATGAATACGGGGATGCCGCCGCTGGCCGGTGGTTTTTTCCTGACGCTGGAGGGCATAGAGGGGGCGGGGAAAAGCTCGGCGGTACCCGTGTTGATGGAGTGGTGTCACCAGCAGGGCTACGCGGTAGAAGTTACCCGTGAACCAGGTGGCGGTCCGTTGGGTGAAGCCTTGCGCCCTATTTTTTTGGATGACCGTCTCCAGTTGGGAGCGGACGAGGAATTGCTCCTGCTCTATGCGGGACGCCGGAATCATTGGTTGACGCGCATAGCTCCGGCGCTTGCCGCCGGAAAAGTGCTGATTAGTGACCGTTACGAGGATTCCACCTATGCCTATCAAGGAGGAGGGCGCGGGGTGCCGTCCGCGCGTATCGCCGAACTGGCCCGATGGACCGGTATCACCCGCGAACCCGATTTGACGTTTTGGTTTGATGTGCCCCCCGAATTAGGGGCGGCACGGATTCGTGCCCGTCATCCCGATCGGATGGAACGGGAGGATCGGGAATTTTTCACCAGGGCCCGCGGCGTGTTCGCGGAGCGCTGTGCGGCGGAGCCGCAAAGAATCGCGCGCATCGATGCGACCCAGCCCCTGGCGTTGGTGCATGATGCTCTGCGGGCACGGCTTGCCGTCGCGTTGACGTGTCATCGGTGAGCCTCCTGCGCCCCTCTCAATCCGAGTGGCAATCCATGCGAATGCTGTTGCAGGCTGGATTGCCGCAAGCCATGCTCGCTGTGGGAGAGAGCGGCACACTGGCGAGTCTATGGTGTGATTATTTGCAGGCGGCGGCCTTGTGTTTTGCGCCTACCGCCGAAGGTCTGTCCTGCGGGGACTGTCGTTCTTGCCGTTTGTTGAGGGAAGGAAATCATCCGGACGTGCTCGTCCTCTCTGCGGAGAGCGGAAAGCGTATTTCTATCGAGCAAATACGTAACGCCAACGAATTTATGGCGTTCACTCCCCAGGTGAGCCGCCGCCGCTGGCTGCGCCTGGAGCCGGCGGAATCGATGACGACGGCGGCGGCCAACGCCATTCTCAAGACCCTGGAAGAGCCCGCAGCGTGTGCGCACTTGCTCTGTGTCAGCCAAAACCCTTCGCAACTCCTGGCCACCGTCCGCTCGCGATTACAGGTGTTGCCTTTACCGCAGCGGCAGCCGGGGGCGTGTTTAGCTTTGCTGAAAGAGCGCGGGGTGCCGCACGCGGAGGCACTTTTCCTCAGCCGGAATTTTGGGGATCGGCCACTGCGGGCCTGGCAGCTTTGGGAGTCGGGTTGGCTGACTCGGCGCCAACATTGGATGGATGCCGTGCTGGCTCTTCCACAAGCGGGATCGATCGCTGCTTTGCGTCTGGCTGATGCCTGGGGTAAGGAGGCCGAATTGCTCTTGTTGCGGGAAATGATGTTGGGCTTATTGGCAGACCTGTTGCGCGTGCGTGCAGGCCTTTTGGATATTGTGGTCAACTTCGACTATTTGCATGTGCTCCAGGCGCTGGCACCATCCGCGGATGCACAGCGTATCTGGGAAAGCGTGGATGCGTGGATTCACTTCTCCGGATATCTGACGCAGAATCGTAACACGGGCCTGTTGCTCGAGACTTTGTTGCTGAACTGGATGAATTTATGGTCCAAGGAGAAGCGTCGTGGAAGCACAAAATGAGACCGGAGGCGCAGCGAAGGCATTATCGGTGGTCTTGCGAGACGCCGCTGCGGTGCAGCGCTATTATATGCCGCATATCAAGGGTGGCGGCGTGCTGGTGGAAACGCCCAATCTCCTGCCCATGGGGTCCGAGGTATTGCTCATGATCAGTCTTCCGGATGGTCAACCGCGAGCCCCCGTGATGGGCAAGGTGGTTTGGGTAACGCCGCCGGACAATCGGGAGGGGCGTCCACCGGCCATTGGCATTCAGTTTGTCAATGATCGCTCCGGCGTGATGATCCGTATCCAGAATGCGCTCTCGGGCCTGCCCAAAGGGGGGGGTGAGGTGCTGACTTTTTGATGCGTCCCAAAATGGGGGGACACTGCCAGGAGACGTGCCATTCGACCGTGCAATGTGAGGCATGCACACGATTTGAAACCTCATCAGATTCATGTCTGGATCGCGGAAATAAAGCCTGCAGTTTGAGTTGAGCGGCGTTCACCAGCACGAATTTTTAATCGCCACTACGTTGGCGCGGAACGTCCGATCCAACGAACCGTTCGACACGAGAGGTCGACGCCTATGCAACGCCAACACGCTGGGCTTTTTGGTGGGGATGCCTCTGATCCATCGGCCTGTAGCGCATAATCCAGGCTGGTACCCTTTTGCCCGCGATGTGCTCATGGCTTGGATGATGGCCCGCACGGGGCGCGAACGCCCATGAACCGCGCAAGATCGTTGCTCCTTTGCGGCGGTCTGGGTTACACTACGCCCCCTCAGGAGAGGTGACCGAGCGGCCGAAGGTGCAGCACTGGAAATGCTGTGTACTCCAAAAGGGTACCGTGGGTTCGAATCCCACCCTCTCCGCCAATTTGTACTAATC
>JAKCBU010000327.1 GCA_021839095.1 Pseudomonadota bacterium
GCAGGCCCAAGGGAATCAGCGCCAGCAAGAGCCCCGTGAGCAGCAGCAGAGGCGGCGAAATGAAGGCAAAACGGGGCGTGAGTGGCACCAGAATCGGACCGCGCACCATGGCGGCTATGGCCGCAGGGTTTGCCGGCCGGTTGTCCCGGGCCAGCGCCGCCAATGTCCACGGCAGCGCCACGGCATAGGCCAGCACCAGCAGTCCTAGACCCAGAACCGGCCAGCGTCCCGTGACACCGCCCGGATGTTCCTCCCGCCCCAGCAGGCCGATGCCGAAGACTTTGACCATGGTCGCCAGGGCGATGGCCGCCGTCAGTGCCAGACCGGCACCGCCCAGCGCCAAGGTCACCTGCGCGGCGGAAGAGGTCAGATGGAAATCCTGGAAAACGGTCTGGAAGAGATACCATTCACTGGCAAAGCCTGCCATGGGTGGTATGGCGGCGAGGCTCATCGCCCCGAACAACGCGCCGATGCCCAAAGTCCAGGGGGCGAGGGCCAGCACCCGGCTCTGGGCGATCTGGTAGTTGCCGCGCACCGCGGCCACCCGGTCGGCGCCGAGCATCATCGCCCCTTTGGCCAGGCTGTGACCGCCGAGGTGAATCAGACTGACCGTCCAGGCCAAAGTCATCAGCATGGCCAGGCCGTCGGCTCGAAAGAGAGAGGCGGCACCTAGAGCGACCACCGCCAGCCCCGCATTTTCCGCGGTGGAGAAGGCCAGCAGGCGCCGCCAGTCTTCCTGCTGGAAGGCGTAGAGAATGGCGAGGATGGCGGAGACCGTTCCCAGGGCCACCAGCAGAATGCCCACACTGGTGGCGGCACTGACCGGCAACCAGTCGAGCATGGCCCGTCCCAGGGCAAAATACGCGACGTTCAATACAATGCCGGAAAGCAGCGCCCCGGAGGCACCGCTGCCACTCCCGTAAGCCCCCGGATACCATTCATAAAAGGGCAGAATACCGAGCTTGGCGCCGAAGCCGATCATGAACAGTACCGCCACTCCGAAGGCCGCCCCGCCGTAGGTGGCCCAGCTTGCCGCCCAACCCGTAAAATCCGTATCCGGCGCGCCGAGCAGGACCAGGCAGAGCAGCAGCGCCACCGCGCCGATTTCCAGCAGCGCCAGCATGTACAAGCTGGCCTGCCCGCCGCGTTGGGTTTCCTGCCGGGCGTCGGCGAGGAGCATGACCGCCCCGCCAAAGCTCAGAAACTCCCAGGCGATCAGAAAAGAGACGCCCTCCTGCAAACCGGCGACGCCCAGGCTGCCCAGCAGGGCGACGGCCGCGCCCGCTATCCAGATGGCGGGGTTTTTGGCGCGGCTGGGAGAAAGGAAAGCCGCCAGCGCCGCCACGCCACCCCAGAACAGCAGCCAGGCGGCGGATGGCTGAAGCTGCCAGGTCACGGCCATATCGCCCAGGGACCACATCACACCCGTCGCCGAACCATCCGGCAAGCGGGTGGCGCTGCCAATGAGTGCAGCCAGCGTGCCCGAAATCAGGGTCATCCGCGCCAGCCCGCCTTGCCGCAGCACACCGAGGGCAATGGTCAGAACCAGGAACAGGGCGGCGATGCAAAAACTATCCAGCGCCATAATGGCCTCCCTGAACCCGTTGCGGCATCCGTTCCAGCAGCAGGAGCAGCGCGTGGATGAGCGCCGCCGGATTGGGCGGGCATCCGGGCAACCAGACATCCACCGGCAAAAGTGCGTCGAGTCCTGAGCCACCGGCGTAGCCGCCATCCATGGGCGCGCCGGAGACGGCGCAGGTGCCCGTCGCCAGCACCATGCGCGGTTCCGGCATCGCCTCCCAGGTGGCCAGCAGGGGTTCGCGCATGGGCGCCGTCACCGGACCGGTGACCATCAGTAAATCCGCGAAGCGCGGCGAGGGCGTGAAGAATATCCCCAGGCGGTGCAGGTTATAAAAGGGGTTATCGAGGGCGCCGATCTCGGATTCGCAACCATTGCAGGAGCCCGCATCCACATGGCGGATGTGCAGGCTGTGGCGCAGGCTCCGCGCCACCCGCTTGCGCAGCTCTTGCCCTTCGCCACCGGCCAGCGCCTCTTTCCAGAGCAGATCTTCGCGCCGCCGCACGCCGAAAGCCCAGTCGTAAGAGCTGGTCATCGCCCCTTCGGGACAGTCTTCCACACAGCGCTGGCAGACGATGCAGCGTCCGTAATCGACCTCCGCTTTCCCTGTGTTCATCTGGATGGCTCCCGTGGGGCAAGCCGCCGCACAGGCATCACAACCCGTGCGGCAGGCTGCGGGGTCCCAACGCGGCATGCCCAGCACGCCATCCTGCCCGTCGGGACCGCGCTGCGGCCAGCGGGTGGCGGCTTTGCCCGCCTTCAATCCTGTCCAGGTCCATACCGGCATGCTGTCCTCCTAACGGTCGCAACCGGCGATGGTGAGGCCGAAGCTGGCCTCATTGATGGCGTAGTCCATCATGTTGGTGCCATGCACCGTGAGCGGAAAGACGCGCCAGTTGGAAAATGAGGGTGATTTGATCTTCACCCGTTCGAGGCGGCCATCGCGGATCCGCACGGCGTAATACAGAGA